>NZ_CAAJGQ010000012.1 GCF_901000775.1 Candidatus Rhabdochlamydia sp. T3358 | reverse complement strand
GAAATCCTTCCAAAAATCATCCACAGAGCAGTATAATTCAATAAGCGTTTCCATTTTTGACCTCTTTTGTTGTTGTTTTTTCAGAAACGAAACTTGTACAACATTAAGAGGTCTTTTTACACTGTTTTTTTGTCTTATCTTTCCTATTCTTAGTTAATTAAACTCAACATTGGGGTTAAAAATCTCAAGAAGAACTGAGGCCCTGCCTCATTAAAATTTTCAGGAGATTTTACAAAGATGCATTGATTCAAGTTGCCCATTAAATAGCTCAAAATCTATCAGGTTTGTTTGAACGAAACTTTTTATCAATGGGTTGTGTTAATTTTAAATCGACTTAAAAGCCCCCTATGATCAGAAAGAGCATCTATGGTAACCTTTGTATCATCATAACCGGTTTCTACTAGTGAAGTTGTACCTTTTATTTCAGATTTTTTTGTGATCAAGGTATAATCTAAGTTTAAAGGACCAGAATCTTTTTTCCCTACCATTCTTGCACAAAACTCATCTCCTCCCCATGTTCTTGAGGCATTTTCATCAATGGGCAAATTTTGAAAAGTTTCTTTCCAAAAGGAATTTTCATATTCTGCATTATCTAGATTAAGATCCCCAGTTACTATAACATTGCCAGCTTCCTGATTTACTTTTTTAACAATTAAGCCCATCTCTTTTTTTCTAGCTTCTACTTCCTCTTCAGTTGGATATTGTGGCTGCTCTGAATGCTGTAGATGTGTTGCATAGACCTTTATCTTTTTTCCTTCGACTTGGATGTCAAAAGAAAACACGCCTTTTTCCGATATCTTGGTTCTCCCCACTAACATCTGTTTGGGAAAAGGGGTAAATCCAGGGTTTTTAATTTCAGCTTTACTTGCTACAAATATCCCAGAAGATGGTCCTATTGCTCTTGGTCCTATATTGAAATAAAAATGGGCATATTGTTCCTGTAGCTTTTCATAGAGATGAAATCCAGAGGCTGTATCCATAACCTCATATAAGGCAAGGATATCTGGGTCTTCCTCAGTAATTTTTGTAATGATTTTATCTATTCTAAAATGCCAAGGCATTACCCCTCCATCGCTAATAGAATAGCCACCACCTACACAACAAATATTCCAAGATAAGAGAGAAAAATCATTTTTTAAGGTCTTATCTGGTAGTTTGCCTTGGTAATAGATAAAGGGTTCTTTCTCCAAGTGACTGGCTATACCGCGTAAAGCAGCACCTGGAAGCGCGGTGCCTATCGATAAGAAAGAGCTAACCAAAATCCCCATACCTAGAAAAAATTTTCTGGCCCAATTGCTTGTTTTACTAGCGGTAGGATTTAGCTCATCTACTACATACAACCTTCTAAAAAGTTCATGTGCTTTACATACAGGCTCGGTTAATAGCGAAGCAAAGCAAAAGGTTTTTTTTTTCAGCAAGTCTAGAGGATAAATCGGGGGAAAATAACTAATAGATATATAGTATTGAGAAACTGCTGCTATAGCCATTATAAACACCTCTTATAAATTTTTTTTAAAAAAATACAAGATTACTGCATTTTATTACCCGCTTTTTTTGACTTTTAGCGCTAGTTTTGCTACTGTGGGTCTTTTTAATCGTGTAAATAGATACAAATTTTATGCTTTCTCAACAAATTCGGGCTAAGTTTCTTCAGTATTTTAAAGACAAAGGACACACAATTGTTCCCTCTTCATCAGTCATCCCTCATGATGATCCTACAATACTGTTTATTAATGCAGGAATGAACCAATTTAAAGATGTGTTCTTGGGCAAAAATGAACGAGGGTATACCAAAGCTACAACTTGCCAAAAGTGCATTCGTGTTGGTGGTAAACATAATGATCTAGACAACGTAGGTCATACCTCACGTCACTTAACTTTTTTTGAAATGTTAGGCAATTTTTCTTTTGGTGATTACTTCAAAGCTCAAGCGATTCAATATGCTTGGGAAGTATCGACTACTATCTTTGGTTTTGATGCAGAAAAGATCTGGGCTACTGTATTTGAAGAAGATGATGAAGCTTTTGAGCTATGGAAAGCCTACCTACCAGAAAAACGCATTGTTCGGATGGGTGAAAAAGATAATTTTTGGGCTATGGGAGATACAGGCCCCTGTGGTCCTTGCTCCGAATTGCTTTTTGATCGCGGTCCCTCTTATGGCAGGGCGTCTTCTCCTTTAGAAGATCCTGATGGGGAGCGCTTTTTAGAGTTCTGGAATCTTGTATTCATGCAATTTAATAGAGACGCTTCCTTAAAGCAGCAACCTCTTCCTAAGAAATCCATTGATACGGGAGCCGGTCTTGAGCGTATTGTCTCTTTAAAATTAGGGGTTGATTCCGTATTTGAAATAGACATTTTCCAAGCTCTTATTAGAGAAGTTGCAAGACTGTGTGATAAACCCTATCGAAAAGAGGACCTTCATTTAGCTCCTGCCTATCATGTGATCGCCGATCATGTCCGCGCTCTTAGCTTTGCTATTGCAGACGGAGCTCAACCTAGTAACACAGAAAGGGGTTATATCTTACGCAAACTCTTGAGACGAGCTGTGCGTTATGGGCGTATACTTGGACTTCAAAGGCCTTTTTTAGCAGATATGCTTCCTTGTTTGATAGATACAATGGGATCTGACTATAAAGAGCTTGTGGAATCACGTTCAAGAATTGCTGATATCCTCACTTTAGAAGAAGAGACTTTTCTTAGCACCTTAAAACGAGGTGGCAATATATTAAACACCATTATTGATCAGACTAAAACAAGCTCTAGTAAGCAAATTTCAGGCGAAAACGCATTTAAGCTTAAAGACACATATGGTTTCCCTATGGAAGAAATTCTACTCATTGCTAAAGACAACGGCTTAAGGGTGGATTTGGATTCTTATCTTGTATTAGAAAATCAAGCAAAAATCAGATCTAAAGCAGCGCAGACAACTTATTTTCCACAAGCAGAAGATACCATATTCAAAGACTATATTAAACATCATCCAACCACCGATTTTTTAGGCTATACTCAAACCGAAGCAGAAGCAGCTATTATAGGAATAATCATTGATGGTAAATTTGTCGAAGAAATAAAAGAGGGACAAACTGGCTATATTCTACTTGATAAAACCCCCTTTTATCCAGAAAAAGGAGGACAGGTCGGAGATACAGGCTCATTGATCCATAAAGAAGCTCATTTTAAAGTCACTCATTGCTATTCTCCTTTTCCAGGAATTATTGCTCACGTAGGTAGATTGGAAAAAGGTTGTCTGCTTTTGGGAGAACCTTTATGTGCTCAAGTAGATAAACAAAAAAGACAAGAAATTGCCAATAATCATACCGCTACGCATCTATTGCATTGGGCTCTTCAAAAAGTAATCGGAGCTCATATTAGGCAAGCAGGTTCTCTTGTAACTGAGGATCATCTACGTTTTGATTTTAATCATCACAAAGCGCTTTCAAAAGAAAAAATACGTCAAATCGAAAGGCTTGTTCAGGAAAAAATCAGAGAAGGTCAAAAGGTACAAACCTATGAAGTTTCCTTTGAAGAAGCTCAAAAGTATTCTGACATCAAACAGTTTTTTGGGGATAAATACGCAGATATAGTAAGGGTAGTTGATATAAACTATTCTAAAGAGTTATGTGGTGGTACCCATGCTGAAAATGTCTCTAACATTGGCTCCTTTAGGATTATTAAAGAAAGTAGCATTGCTTCTGGAGTAAGACGCATTGAAGCATATACAGGAGTTAAAGCAGAAGAATGGATCTATGAGCAAGAGGATAGACTTGAAAAAGCGGCAACTCTTCTAAAAAGCTCTCCCTTGCAGCTTGTAGAAAAAACACAAAATCTCATCGAAGAAAATAAAATTCTTCAGACAGAGATAAAAACCTTAAAAAACTCAGAGTTAAAACAACTAGCTCAAACTCTTCTAACGAAAGTGCAATATGTTGGATCTATTCCTTTTATAGCACAAATCGTAGATACACAAGAGCTAAATCCCTTAAGCGAACAAATTGCACAAGAGCTTAGCTCTTATGTCGTAATTTTAGCCTACACAGCAAAAGAGCGTTGTCAAGTAATGGTTAGAGTATCCAAAGACCTCATCCAAAAAGGAATTTTTGCTTCTTCTTTAATCAAAGAAATTACCCCTATTATTTCAGGTAGTGGGGGAGGGAAAAAAGAAAACGCTCAAGCTGGAGGCAAAAATCCAGACGGGCTATTACAAGCATTTGAACAAGTACAAAAATGCTTACAAAAAGCCTAAAAGAAATTTTAATCAATTATCCTTTACTACAAGGGTTTCTTGATGTTCTGGCTCATGAACCATCTATTCTGATTGAACAGCTTTGGAATGGTCCCAAAGCTATTATCATTTGGTTGTTATCTCAGATTACCAATAAGCACGTGCTCATAATCAGTAGCGGATCTCAAGATAGTTTACTTGAGGACATGCAGTTGTTTTCTCTGCCACATCTTTGTGAGTTACCCGCTTGGGAAACTTTGCCCGGTGAAGAAATTTCGCCTAGTTCTGATTTAATGGGAAAGCGCTTTGAAGTGCTCAACTCTCTATTGGAAAATGATTCCCCTCATGTCATTTTTGCTCCTCTGCAAGCTGTTTTGCAAAAATTGCCTTGCAAAGAAACCATGCGTACGCTTTTTCAGAGATATCGAGTCCATCAGTTTCTTGATTTTTCCTTATTTATTAAGCATCTAGAGCTCTTAAACTATCAACGTGCAAACATAGTAAGCGATAAAGGAGAATTTGCTGTAAGAGGAGGGATTATCGACTTTTTTCCTCCCTCTGCCCTATCTCCCTTTCGGATTGAGTTTTTTGGGAATGAAATTCAAGAAATCAGATCTTTTGATCCTTTAACGCAAATCACAACAGAAAAACATACAGAATGTTGGCTCTGTCCTGCATCTGAGCTTACTCTTTTACAAAAAACACAAGAACTCACTTCTTTTTCAGATTATCTAGGCCCTAATACCATTGTCATTTTTAACGACTTACTAGCTATTGAAGATCGCTTGGTCTCTCTTGCAAAAATGCCTGTTTTACACAACCGCTTAGTCCTTTCTTTCCAAGAGCTTTTTTCTTGTTTGCAACCTCTATCGCAAATTTTTTTAAGCTCTGAGAAAATTGAGTCTCTTTCTTCTATTCAAGAAAAACCCACGGTGCATATGGGACAAACTCCTCTTCAGCCTTTGCAATTTGAAATGTTTAACCAACAGATACAAACCAAAAGATGTAGACATCCCTTTATTCCAGTAGCTGAGTTCTTTTCCACTCTAGACAATCAAGCATCCATCCAAGAGGAAGAAATTCTGCAAGCTCTATATCGGCATCCTCATATGCAAGTGCATTTTCTTTGCTCTACTTTTGCGCAAAAAACCTTATTGGAAGAAAAAACCAAGACGCTCGAGAAAACCGATTTTCAAATCGGTTACCTATCTAGCGGATTTGTCTTGAAAGATGCAAAACTATCTCTTATCACCACAGCAGAACTCACTCATCGCTTAAAACCAAGGCGTCAAAAATGGCGCCAGTCCCACTCCATACCTATCTCTGAATTTCATGAACTACTCCCCGGTGATATTGTGGTGCATTTTCATAGTGGAATAGGCCGCTATATGGGAACAGAAAAACAGACCAATCATTTAGGAGCTATCTCAGAATTTATGGTGATTGAGTATGCAGAAAAGAGTAAACTTTTTGTCCCGCTTTCTCAGTCCCATTTAATCAGTCGTTATATCGGAACTAAAGATACAATCCCTACCTTTAGCCAACTAGGATCGACAAGGTGGCAAAAAACACGTCACATGGCACAAAAAGCTATTGTTGGGTACGCTGATCAATTGCTGCGCTTGCAAGCAGAACGCACTGTTCAAGGAGGTTTTGCCTATCCAGCTGATTCTGAAACTATGCTAGCCTTTGAAGAAGATTTCCCTTTCGTAGAAACAGAAGATCAAATCAATGCCATCACAGCTATTAAACAAGATATGCAATCAGAGATAGCTATGGATCGTCTCATTTGTGGAGATGTCGGTTATGGGAAAACAGAAGTAGCTATGCGTGCTGCTTTTAAAGCTGCATGTGATGGCCATAAACAAGTTGCAGTTCTTGTCCCTACTACGATTTTAGCCATGCAGCACTACGAAACATTTTGCCAGCGAATGGCTAACTTTCCCATCCAAATAGGACTTGCTTGTAGATTTTGCTCTTCTTCTCAAATAAAAAAAACACTTCAATCAGTTCAAGAAGGTACCATTGATATCTTAATCGGGACCCAACGTGTAATCAGTCAAGATGTGCAATTTAAAAATCTAGGTCTTATCATTATCGATGAAGAACAACGATTTGGTGTCCGTGCAAAAGAGCGTCTAAAAACTACAAAAACAGGTGTTGACTGTCTAACTCTTTCCGCGACACCAATTCCTCGTACTCTGTATCTTTCCTTAATTGGTATCAAGAAAGTCTCGATTATCAATACTCCACCTCAAGATCGTCTACCGATTAAGTCAATCATTGTAGAACGCAACCACTCTGTCATACAAAATGCCTTAGCTAGAGAACTACTGCGCGATGGACAAGTGTTCTTTATTCATAATCGCATTGAAACTATTTTTCTAATCGCTAAAGAACTACAAAAATTAGCCCCAGAAGCGCGTATCGTAGTAGGGCATGGGCAAATGTCCTCTGATGAAATTGATACGGTCTTTCATGCCTTTAAACAAGGAGAGGCGGATATTTTAGTTTCCACTACCATTGTAGAAAACGGGATCGATATCCCCAATGCCAATACCATTTTGATCGACCGCTCTGATACATTTGGAATAGCGGATCTCTATCAAATGCGAGGTCGAGTAGGCAGATGGAATAAACCAGCCTATGCGTATTTTTTAGTCCCTGCTAAAAAACAGCTCCCTGAAATTACTTTGAAACGTTTAGAAGCCTTAAGTTTATCCTCTGGTTATGGAGGAGGCATGCGAGTTGCCATGCGCGATTTAGAGATCAGAGGAGCAGGTGACATACTCGGTACTCAACAATCAGGGCAAGTCTCCTCCATTGGATTTCACCTCTATTGTAAATTGTTAAAAAAAGCGGTAAATGCACTAAATAACAATAAAGCGATCTCTTTTACAGAAACCAAAATGGAGTTTTCTTTTGATGCACTCATTCCCGATACCTACATAGATGAGCCCACTTTACGCATGGAAATTTACCACCGTTTTGGAGATGCTACCACTTCGCAAGAACTAGACACCCTTCTCATAGAGTTAACAGATCGTTTTGGCGCTTATCCTATGCAAATCCTTTGGCTCTATCATTTAACACGCTTAAGAATATTTGCCTCTGCTCATCAATTCACACTGCTCAAATTTAGTAAGATGACTCTTACCGCACAACAACAAAGCGGAAAAACCGTATTAAAAAAACTATTAGCTCTACCTAAAATTACCCATCCCAAACAACTCGAAGAGAGCGTTGTTGCTTCTCTAAAAAAAGAGTTCTCAATTAAGACAAAAGAGCTTCTTTAGTTTAAATATTTTTACCTGTTAAAAAAAATTTCTGGACGTTTTTTCTAATACAAGCTATACACTAGATCCGTTTTTTAGCATTGCTCTTATTTTTAGAGCTTTAGCATGTAACCAAAGGAGAAATTTTTATGAAAATTCATTTACCATTACAATCTTTGCAGGGTCCTTTACATGCAGTTGGTCTAGTAAAGCCCAATGAACCTGTCACAGTAAACTCTATAGCAAAACCTATATTTGAAACTATGCAAACAGGAGCAAGTTATATCGCAGGTAAATTAACACCTGGTAAACTTGTCACAGCAGGAATGTTATTTGGAGCCGTACAAGCAATAAGCAGTGTTCCAACAGCTGATGCAGGGTTTGGTCTTTTTGCTCTTTGTATGTCAGCTTGTTTAGCAGCAGGAACCGGAACAGGCGGAGCGTTCTGGCCTATGTGTGTGGCAATATGCTGCCCAACTGCTCCTGCTCCAACTCCGTAGAACCTCTACTTTGAGATCTGCTTTTTAATAATAGCCAAGTTTCATTAGCAATCCACAAATCTTAGTTTAAGCACTTGTGGATTGCTCTTTTCTAAAGAGTCTGCTACTTTGTTATAAAATTTTTACATCCTTTTTATAAAAATATTTTATGAATAGTGGTTTTACTTGTGCCGAATCAGAGATCAGAAAATGGTGGTTAAGGATTTTTCTTTTTTCTATTCTTCTTGAAGTTATCAGTTATATAGATGCTCTAGAACTTGGATGGATCCCAAAGGATGTACTATATACTGGAAGTGGATTTGGGCTCTTTTGCTTATATAAATGGATGTTTTATTATTTTGGGTATCTCAAAAGAGGAACCAAGTTTTTAACATTTTCTATTCTTTTATTTGTTCTTACAATTGGAACACAAATAGCATCTTTTTTCTTGCATGATAAGTTTTTCTTTTTTCAAACACTTTATTCAGACTTAGCCAAAGGGCATCCTCTGTTTTTATTTATCTCTTACTTAATTTCCTTCGCGTTTTTTTATGCTAATATAAAGTTGAGAAAGATGAATAAAATCAGAAAGCTATCCAGCAATCCACAAGCAACTTAAAGCAGTTGTGGATTGCGCCTTTTTTAACGCGAGTGACTTTTAGGAACTCCCATTCCAATATTGCGATGATAAGCTCCTTTAATGCGTTGCTCTTGCATCTCTCGGGAGTGTTTAATGATATCTATTCCTTTTTCAACATGATCAGCCATATAGCGCTGATAAACAGACTCTGAGCTTTTTTTGGTCTTTACTCCAAAGTTAGCCAGCGGCAGATCAGAAACAAGGAGAAGAGCTCCTAGTGTAAACTTGCGCTTATAGCTTGCTGAAAATAATGTGGCACATTCCATTTCAATGGCTTGTGCTTTTGTGGCTTTGAGCAAGTTTTTAAACTCTTCATTGAACTCCCAAAATCGCATATTTGTCGTATAGGTAATGCCAATGTGATAAACCGCTTTTTGCAATTCCAACACGTCGGTTACCGCTTTTTGCATCAAAAAATTAGACAAAGCAGGCACATCAGAAGGAAAATAGAAATCAGACGTTCCCTCTCCTCGGATGCTTGCTACGGGAACTAAGTAATCCCCTATTTGATAGCGCCTTCTTAATCCCCCACACATTCCTAAAAGCAAACTTGCCTTAATCGGTAAAAAAGAACACAAATCAACCACTAAGGCAGCAGCGGGGGAGCCAATTTTAAAATCTAAGATACTGATATCTTCTGCTGGGCAATGAGCTACTTTAAACATTGACCCTTCGATAACCGGTACAGATCTACTTTTTGCAAAATACTCTACATATCTAGGGAAATTGGTTAACAGTAGATTTGATTGAAATTTTGCAACTTCACATCCTGAATACCGCTCTAGTGTCTCTATAGCAAACTGCTCTTCTGTAATCTCTTCTCGCATGTCTTATCTCCTTACATCCCTTTTTTTACCTTAGATCATTTTATTGACAAAGAATCAATTTTAAAATTTAATTACTAATTTAAAAATTTCTATAAGATGTTTTGTTTTGATCTCTAGATCCCTTCTTTATCTTATCACAAGGAGCTAAAAAAGTGCTTATTTCATCTATTCAAACAGCGGCAAATTATATCCTCTCCCCTATTAACCAAAGAATCTTGAACATAACGCAAACAGCCGATTGGAAGGAAAAAACCATGCTGGCAGGCCTTGTTATTTCCGTCTGTTGTGCTGTGATCACTTTTTTTACACAAACGGTTTTTATTTGCGGTTCATTCGCAGCGCTCTCCGGTGTATGTAGTCTAGGCACTTTATTCATACGCCATTATGAAAGTCTAAAAAAAATGAGGGAGTGTGTCGAAGATCTAGAGAAACAAAATCAGGACTTTGCCGATCATAATCAAGAGTTACACTCTTTAGTTACCCAGCAAAAAGTGGAAAATGAAAATCTAAAAACAGAAGTGACAAAACTCTCTATTCATACAAATTGCTTAAGTCAAACCAGCAAAGATCTACTCGATTCTGTTGAAGATTTACGTGTCAACCTCGTAGACCTAAAGCCTGCTACAACAGGGATTCAAGAAGCAGAGAAAAAACTCAGTGCTTTTTCTATAACTATGGAGAAACAACAAACGGTAGCTAAGCACTTAATGGAGTTAGTTTCTAAAACATCAACAGAGCAAGCTGATCAATTAGAAGGAGGCAAGAGAATCATTGAACAACTAGTATCCCTACAAAATAACGATACGACTCTACAAAAGATCAAAGAGCTAAACCACCTGCACCAACAAATCTCTTGTAGTCATGATAAATTAGCAGATGTTCTTAAAAGTTATAGCGATTTACAAATTAAAGCATCTCAAGTATCCACTCAACTATCTGGATTGCAAGCAGAATATAGTTTGGAGAACACCCGCTTGCAAGAGACCCGTCAAGAACTCTCTGTAGTTTCTAGTGAGTTACAAAAAATACGTTCTGATCTGCAATCTCTTTTATCAGAACACAGATCTCTTTTATCAGAGAAGAAAGAACTCCAGTCCGCCTTGGCTTTACAGGTCGATCGCTTACAAAAATTACATGCAGAGCTAAACTTAGACAACTCAAGTGGAAATAACAACTTTCATCAATAAATTTTCTGCTCTATCAAATTACGCAATATCCTAGCTTTTTGCGTTTAATAGAATTTATAAAAAAAATTCTATTCGTAAAAAAAATATTTATCTGCGTATTATTTAGCGCTTTAAATGGTGTATCTTACGCTAACTAAAGAGCTAAAATGATGATACGATTGATACTTGGCTTTGTAGCCTATCTGTTCTGTTTTCAGCATGCAAATGCTGCGCAAACTTCAATTAGTGAAGTATATCTTGGATCAAGAGAAGGTGATCCTGCAAGCTTAGTTGAGAACGTCAGTATTATTCATGGTGATTATACAGAGATAGAGGTCGATCTTGTAGTTACAGCACCTGATTCTTTGATTCTTTCTAGATTCTATAGTAGTAGAGATACCCTTCAAGTCGCAACGTTTGGCGGCTGGCGGTTCAACCCCCAATGCTTCCTTACCATGCAAAAAGACCCTGAAGGCAAAACTTACTCTTCTACAGAAGGGACGTTTGAGCGTACCTTTGTCTACGTAGGCAACTCCAATGGAAGCATCTTAACCTATGTGGGCTGGAGGAATATTACTAATCCCACAAAACCCGTTCTATTTGAGATCGATGTAGAAATAGAAAGCGCCGGAATTGCCAATACTGCAAGAGGAAATCTTGGCGCTTGGACTAACTTGAAAAATAATAAGCTCTATTACGATCCGCAAACCGATAGCTTCGAGCTTCTTCTTTGCACAGAAGGTAAGCGTTTTTATACTAAAAATTCTTCTAGCAATTTTTACTCCATTACGCATGAAACCCTGCCAAGCGGTAATAAGATCTTTTATGAATTTGATGAAAACAATCAACTTATTCTTATCAAAGAGACTAACGCAGCCGAAAAAAAAGAATTAGCTTGGATTAAACTTCAATATGAAAATGGAGTCCACATACAGACAAGCGATGGACAAACTGCAGAATATCAATTTCAGAAGGATGCAACTGGGATTCAACTTCTAACATCTGTTGCTAGGTCTAATAAGCCTGATTTGCATTATCAATATGAAATCGTAGACAACTATGCTCTTCTTGTAAAAAAAACTTTGCCTGAAAGACGCTTTGTGCAAGTGGAGTATTACACGGATAAAGCAAATAAACACAAAGTCCAATTAGTCACCGCTCCAGAAGACTTTAACAGAACAGCAAGCATTCAATTCTCCTATAACGACAAGTGCACTGAAGTTAACGGACCTGGTTATAGCAAAGCAATCCACCGATTCGATGATGATTTGCAGCTTATTGCAGTAGAGCAGTATCTTGACGGCTCAATCTATAGAATCCATCAAAAATCATGGGGAGTAAAAAGCGATGCAGGGAATTTGATTTCAATCTCCGTTAAAGATGCAGACGGCAACATTTTTTACTATAAGCAATTTATCTATGACAATATGCATAAGGAAAACATTGTTGAAGAACGGGAATATGGAAATCTCTCAGGAGCAAATTCTTCCCCTCTTAGCATTGATGAGGATGGGGTTGTCACTAATCAAAATGGCCATATTAAAAACTTTTCCTATTTTTCTGGAGAAAGCACTCATGGCTTTTTTCAAAGAGATGTGAACGGTGCGGGAATTAAGTATTGGTATAAAAAAGGGACAAACCTGCTTATCAAAAAGCTTGTCCTGACAAACGGTTCTTTAGACTCCGAAGATGAAGGCCACAATTCAGGGATCAAACAGCGATTCTTTTATGTTTACAACGATGATGCCGCATTAATCAAGGTAGTCGTTGATGATGGAAAGGAAGGCGACCCTAAAGACTTTTACGGCGTCAAAGAGAGGAGGATCACCAATATCTCTCCTAAGCAAGAAATCCCGAATGTCGGTGTACCTGAGGTCATCGAGCAAAAATATAGCACTTCCGACGGAAAATCTGAGTTTCTTATCAAGAAGACAATCAACCGTTTTGATGGCCAAGGGAATATTTCTGCGCAAGAGATTTACGATGCAAGTGGCGAACATCGCTACACCGTCAATAAGCACTATACTCATGGATTGCTTGTTCTTGAAACAGATCCTATGGGGAGTGAGACTCACTACTCCTATGACGCAAACCAAAATCTGAAAACAGAAATTCATTCAGATACTGGTATTTCTATTGAGTATGGATATGATCTAAAAAACCGCCCGGTCTACACTGTTGAAAGAGACAGAGCGGGTATCCAATTCGAGACACAAATCAGCTATGATGTATCAGGCTATAAAAGCAGAGAAAGAGACCAATTCGGTAATGAAACCATCTATAATAATGATTCTCTCGGCCGTCCAGTCAGTATCACTTATCCAGAAGTTAGCAATGGATTGCATGCATCTTTAAGACCAACATATATCTACACTTATGATCTATTTGACAATCCTGCTTCTATCACAGACCCCAAAGGAAGAACCCTTAGAAAAACGTACAATGTGAAAGGCAAACCAGGAGAGGTTCATTATCTTGATGGTACCAAAGAAACCTTCAAATATGACAGCGGTGGCAATCTGCATCACCATTATTGCAGGAACGGCATCCTTGAAGTCTTTGAATACGACTACGTCGGTCGCCTAAGCAAGATTGCATATTATCGCAAAGACAGCAATAGCTACTCCTTCAAGGAAACTTCGTGTGATTACAGCGCCTTTCATAAAAATTACGAAATAGATGTTCGAGGTAAAAAGACAATCTATGCCTATGATGCAGCCGGACACCTTGCCAGCATAAAAAAAGGAAATCAAAAAGTGGATCTTTCTTATGATTCGCTAGGAAGAGTGCAAAGCGTTAAGAAATACAAGTCTGCAAAAGACTTCACTCTTGATGTTAAAGAATATGATTTCTTAGACAGAGTCGTCGAAGAAAGAACAGAAAACTCTACAGGCCATGCGCTTCTTAGAAAAAAATTCGTCTACAATGACGCAAGAAACCTCGATCAAATCATCGGCTACCCGCAGAATCAAGAAAGCATCTTGATGAAGTACGAATACAATGAATTCGGGTGTGTCGTTAAAGCGACAAATGCTGCTGGCAACTCAACTCAGATTATTTATGATGATGCCTATGTCAATGACTGGGGGCAAAAGGGAAGCAAGCGTACTGTAATCGATCCCATGGGAAATCTTACTGAAGAGATTTTCGATAGTGATGATCACCTGATTCAAGTTTGCAAGAAGGATAAATCGGGCAAACTACTCAGCTGCGTAGACACCTCCTATGACTTTGCAGGGAATAAAATGCTTGAAAAAGCAGTCATCCTTTCCGCCGATACAAAGCTGGGAGATTTTGAGATTGAGTACGCTTACAATCAAGGGGATCGGCTTGAAACGATTACGATTGGGAAAAGCCTGGAAGAAAGAGCAACCTGTTTCGAGTACAATTCTTACGGCGAGCTCACGAAAAAATCCTATCCAGGAGCTCAGACACCTATTGTCTATCAATACAACAATCGCGGTGATCTGGAAATGGTCTCTTACAAAGAGGACAAAAAGAACATCGAGTACAAGCTGTACTATGATTATAACAAAAATCTGACCAGCATGAATCGCGGTAATCTAGCGCTCAGTTATACCTATGATGAAAACGAATTGCCTACTTCTGAAACTATCAAAGATGGGTTCGGCTCTTATCAAGTCAGCCGAACTTATGACGATGAAGGCAAGGTTAGAACACTTAGGTTTCCAGATGGATCTTATGTGGAGTATTCCTATGAGGGGCCTTTAGTAAAAAACATTTTGCGCTTCAGCAAAGATAAAAAGGAGCTCTACACCTACTCTGTCGCATCTCGAGATCAAATGAGCAATATTATGGAAGAAATCTTGCCCGGACATCTTGGAGCTCGAACCCAAGCCTGGGATGAAGCAGGAAGAAGAGTTGGCATTGTAACCGACTTCTTCCAAGATAAAGTCTTAGAGTATGATCCATTAGATAACATAAAAAAACGAGAAACCTCTCTTGAAGAGGCTTCTTTTACAACTGAGTATGGCTACAATACTCTTCTACAGCTGACTTCTGAAAAAGGCGATATCGAACATAATTATTCCTATGATTCGATTGGTAATCGCCTTAAAAAAGACGGATTGCTCTACAAAGTCAATGGATTGAATGAGCTCCTTGAAACAGAAAGCAACACTTATACCTTCCATCTTAATGGGAATCTTGCTACCAAAATAGCGAATGGGAAAACATGGACTTATCAGAGCAATCCGCTCAATCAAATCGTCTCTATCAAAGATGATCAGGACGCTGTTACATTCACCTACGATCTCATCGGCAAACGTTTCAGCAAGCATGTCGATTCCAAAGGAAAGAAGAGAACCCTCCGCTTCTTCTATATAGATGACACTGAAATCGGATGTGTGAACGAAAAAGGGATCATCATCGAGCTAAAAATCCCAAGCAATCCAAATAATCCCGAATCCCCAGCCATTGCAATCGAGATAAAGAAGGAAACTTACATCCCCATTTATGATCTGCAAGGGAACATTGCCTGCCTTCTTGATCATAAGAGTCGCAAGGTTGTTGAAAGCTATCGTTACTCAGCTTATGGAGAAGAAAAAATCATTAATGAAAAGAGAAGAGAGATCTCAGATTCTTCCGTTGGTAACCCTTGGAGATACCGCGGTAAAAGAGTAGATAAAGAAACAGGCCTTATTTACTTTGGCTACCGCTATTACGATCCAGAAATCGGCAGATGGATCAGCCCTGATCCCTTAGGCACTATCGATGGACTTAACCTTTACGCTTACGCACACAACAATCCAATGACCTATGTCGATTATTTTGGCCTTTCCTCTGACATGAATGAAAACCAAAGCTGTGCCTGTGGTTACTGTGTACGAGGAGAAGGGTTTTGTCATTGCATGGGCGAGGATCCAACATCTGATATTAATAGATGTGGCTGCATAGGAATTGCCTGTAATCATAAAAAAATGAGCAGAATAAAAATAGGTAATAGCATAACCAGCGCACTTGGTGGAATGAGTCATGGTGTTGTTGATTTTGTAATAGGATCGCTTCACGACCTACAAACAGCAGCGGTCTACATGGGATCTGCAGATTTAGAAATGAGTCTTTATGAAAGATCCGCAATGATCGAAGCTGTTGAACAATCCCAGATGCAACAATTAGCAACAATGGGAAGCCATTTTATGGGGATGCTATCCATCGATGCTTCGGATGCTTTCTATCAATTCTTTCGTTCTAAAACTACACTTGGCCTGGAAATGGGTTCTTTGGTTGTTGGAGGGTATGGGGCTGTCAAAGGGATGATAGCTTTTAATAGGCTAGCTAGAACGTCAATATATATCTCAAAGATTGCTAACAAGAATAGTAATACTGACCTGCTGAAAGCTAGAAATCTCATAGAAAAATTAGAAGCGTTTTTTGGAAAAGAGCCTAGAACTTTCAAAAATAGCCATGGGGATTTATTGATTGAATCCAAAGATGGCTTAAAACAATTCAGAATGGATCTTAACCATCCTACACCTCATAAAAACCCACATACTCACTTAATAGAGTTTGAAATGAGAAAAAATAAAAAGTCCGAAATTATGAATGAAAGAATTTATCCAATAGATGTTACCCCAGAGTAAAACCATGAATGAAGAAGTATTTAGCCTAGTTCAAGAATGCACAAATAAATACTCCATAGAAGATCTTAATGAAATGGAAGTAGAAATTCGAATCCGAATACCTAAAAAATTTAGATCCTTATGGCTTGGTAAACTTTCAGATCTATATACTACTGAAAAAGAAATAGAGGAGTACAAGGAATAATTTTAAAAACTAATTTTTAACTTATAAAGCATTGAGAGACCATGCCTACGCACACAATACCCCAATGACCTATGTCGATTATTTTGGCCTTTCCTCTGACATGAATGAAAACCAAAGCTGTGCCTGTGGTTACTGTGTACGAGGAGAGGGTTTTTGCCATTGCATGGGCGAGGATCCAACATCTGATATTAATAGATGTGGCTGCATAGGAATTGCCTGTAATCATAAAAAAATGAGCAGAATAAAAATAGGTAATAGCATAACCAGCGCACTTGGTGGAATGAGTCATGGTGTTGTTGATTTTGTAATAGGATCGCTTCACGACCTGCAAACAGCAGCAGTCTACATGGGATCTGCAGACTTAGAAATGAGTCTTTATGAAAGATCCGCAATGATCGAAGCTGTTGAACAATCCCAAATGCAACAATTAGCAACAATGGGAAGCCATTTTATGGGAATGCTATCCATCGATACTTCAGATGCCTTCTATCAATCTTTTCGTTCTAAAACTACACTTGGTCTGGAAGTGGGCTCTTTGGTTGCTGGTGGATATGGGGCTGTCAAAGGGGTAATGGCTTTTAATAGATTAACAAGGGCTCCTATACAAGTAGCTAAATTTGCTAAGCGATTATCTATAGAACGAAAAGGCACTTTTCCAGCTGGAAGTAGGAGAGCTCCTTTAGAGTATGCTCCATTTCAGACTGTTCGAAATGAAGCTACGGTAATTAATGGAAGAAAATACACCGGGCATGCTTTAGATAGAATACAAGATCGTGGATTTATGCCCTCAGTAATTGAAAATGCGATTGAAACAGGGCGTGTACGATCAACCAAGATTCCTGGGCGAGTGGAGTATTATGATCAGGTAAATAACTTGAGAGTAATTATACAGGACAACGAAAGAATAATAACTGTTATTCCAACAGGGAGTGGGCAATGAATAAAATTAACGAACATGATGAAAAACAACTAAACTTGATGTTTAAACGGCTGTTATCTTTTGAAAATAAACAAGTAGATCTCAGTGAGTTAGTAAGAAGCTTGGAATCTTTATTGCATTCAATGGAATATGTTACAGAGGAATGGGAAGAAAAATTTTTAAATGAATTCTCAACGTTAGAATCAATTAATGCAGAAATGCCAAAAATGAAGAAAAATGAAATAGAAAAGTTGATTAAAGACGCCGTTTCAAATTTAAAAAAATTGATTGAAGAAAAACTCCGATGAAGTCTTTGAAAGATTTATAAATGAAATGAATATCAACATCAATTTAAAAACTAGTATTAGCATAACCAGCGCACTTGGTGGAATGAGTCATGGTGTTGTTGATTTTGTAATAGGATCGCTTCACGACCTACAAACAGCAGCGGTCTACATGGGATCTGCAGACTTAGAAATGAGCCTTTATGAAAGATCCGCAATGATCGAAGTTGTTGAACAATCCCAGATGCAACAATTAGCATCTATGGGAAGCCATTTTATGGGGATGCTATCCATCGATGCTTCAGATGCTTTCTATCAATCTTTTCGTTCTAAAACTACACTTGGTCTGGAAATGGGTTCTTTGGTTGCTGGTGGGTATGGGGCTGTCAAAGGGGTGATAGCTTTTAATAGATTAGCAAGGGCCCCTATACAAGCAGCTAAATTTGCTAAGCGATTATCTTCTATAGAACGAAAAGGCACTTTTCCAGCTGGAAGTAGGAGAGCTCCTTTAGAGTATGCTCCATTTCAGACTGTTCGAAATGAAGCTACGGTGATTAATAAGAGAACTTATTCAGGTCATGCTCTCGATAAAATGCAAAATAGAGGATTTATGCCTTCAGTTATTGAAGAAACAATAAAGAATGGATCTCCTTCTGTAGGGAAAAATCCAGGCACTGTGGCTTATTATTCCAATACTAATAACGTGACTGTTATTTTAAATACGAAGGGCAGAGTGATAACAATTTCTTATGGAGCTATTAATCAATGATATTTCAAGAAAAGAAAATTAAAAAAGAGATAAATCTCTTAGAATTGATAAGCCTACAAATTAAAAAATATTTTGATAAAAAATTATATATCGGTGATTTAATTCAAGATTTAGAGGGTCTTTTGAATCAGCTTACAATTGTTGAGGAAGAATGGAAAAAAGATTTCAGAACTTTATGGCTAGATATTGAAGTTGCTTATTCACTAGCTTTAGACCAAGAGCTAGAAAATCTCACCGATGAAGGAAATATCATAACGGAAAGCTCATTATATCTTTTGAAAAAAATGGTTGAAGATAAAATAAACGAATTAAAGACAGTTCTGTAAAAGATTACATGCGTTGAAAATTAAAAATACACTAGAGATTGGACATGTATCTCCTGCAGATTTTCCTGGAGGGTTAGAATATTATGATCCGATTTTCTATAGGAGAATATTTGTATGAATTCAAATGAGTCTGATTATTTGTTAACTTTTGAGTGGGATTCTAAAAATGACATCCTTGAGATTCATGGGAATGATAAGGGATTGGAAAAATTAAAAAATATGGTGGACTCACTTCTTAACAAAACCAGAGATGACCATCTTCATCTAATGACAAAAAACTGGGGAGGAAATGAATTATCGGATGATAAACAATGCGTAGAAAATGAACTTATTAATCACGTAAAATTATTTAAATGGACTGTAAAAACATAAGTTAGCAGCGACGGGAAGCCATTTTATGGGAATGCTATCCATCGATGCTTCGGATGCTTCTTATCAATCCTTTCGTTCTAAAACTACACTTGGTCTAGAAATGGGTTCTTTGGTTGCTGGTGGGTATGGGGCTGTCAAAGGGATGATAGCTTTTAATAGATTGGCTAGAGCATCAGTTGGAATTTCCAAAATTATGTGTAAAACAGGAAAGCCCGGCTTTCATAAAATTGACAATGCAGTGAAAATGATAGAAGATTTCTTACATGGAAGAGGAAAGGTCATAACAAATGCTGACGGTGATATGATATTAATGGGTAGTAATAATAAGATTCGTTTTGATATCAGAGATCCACATGGAGATAAACCTCATTTTCATTTAGAGAAACAAACACCAAATGGCAAATGGATTGATGCCGCATCAAAACACCGATATTATTTTACGAAGGAATAACTATATGAAATGGGCTGCTAGACCCGAATCTCTTAAACCTAGATATTTTGAAATCAAAGAGGATCCAGCAGCTGGCTTCTATCTTTATGTATTTGAAGGGAATAAATGTATTTATGACCACCTGCAAGATACATTCGAAATTGCAATCGAATGCGCGTTGGAAGATTATGGCGTCCCAAAAAATGCCTGGGAAAAAATCGAAAATAAAATTTCATAAGATGCCCCAATATCCAGTGCTAATAGATGTGGCTGCATAGGAATTGCCTGTAATCATAAAAAAATGAGCAGAATAAAAATAGGTAATAGCATAACCAGCGCACTTGGTGGAATGAGTCATGGTGTTGTTGATTTTGTAATAGGATCGCTTCACGACCTACAAACAGCAGCGGTCTACATGGGATCTGCAGATTTAGAAATGAGTCTTTATGAAAGATCCGCAATGATCGAAGCTGTTGAACAATCCCAGATGCAACAATTAGCAACAATGGGAAGCCATTTTATGGGGATGCTATCCATCGATGCTTCAGATGCTTTCTATCAATCTTTTCGTTCTAAAACTACACTTGGTCTGGAAATGGGTTCTTTGGTTGCTGGTGGGTATGGGGCTGTCAAAGGGGTGATAGCTTTTAATAGATTAGCAAGGGCCCCTATACAAGTAGCTAAATTTGCTAAGCGATTATCTATAGAACGAAAAGGCACTTTTCCAGCTGGAAGTAGGAGAGCTCCTTTAGAGTATGCTCCATTTCAGACTGTTCGAAATGAAGCTGCGGTAATTAATGGAAGAAAATACACCGGGCATGCTTTAGATAGAATACAAGATCGTGGATTTATGCCTTCAATAATTGAAAATACGCTAGAGATTGGACATGTATCTCCTGCAGATTTTCCTGGAGGGTTAGAATATTATGATTCGATAAACAGAATTAAGGTAATTGTTAATAAAAATGGTCAAATTATTACAGTTATTCCAGGAAAAGGATCGCTTTTATGAAAAAAATTAATGAATATGATAAACGCCAATTAAAATTGATGTATGAAAGTTTGATCTCTTTTGAAAAGAGTCATATTGAATTAAACTCTTTAGTCGGCAATTTAGAATTTTTATTGAGCGCTATGGAATCCGTTGAAGCTGATTGGGAAGAAAAATTCTTAAAAGAAGTGACTACTTTAGAAACTATAAATGCAATAAAAATTATCAAAGAATCAGGAGAAGAAGCACCAGAGATTAATAATAATAAAAGCAAGAAATTGATAAATAATTCTCTAACTACTTTAAAAAGTCTCATAGAGAAAGAATTAATGAATAAACATCAACGACAACTATGAACCTATCTTGAATTAAATTTATTGTTTTAAAGATACTTGCCGACTTAAGAAATTCATCCAATAGCCAAGTAGTCCAAACATTAATAGACCATTCCAATATACTGCCTTTCTTTCCCAGCGCACTGTAAGGCGACGAAAGCCTGTCTTTAACCAAGAAATCGTTCTCTCAACGACCCAACGTTGCTTTTCAAGGTAGCAAATACCTTTTATCTTATATCCCTTGGTGTTTCTTTTCCGTGCTATCAGAGGAAAAACCTTATAGGAAAGGACATCGATACGTGTTTGCTCTGAGTCATAACCTTTATCTGCTTCAAGTATGGGTGCTTTTCCCTGATTCCATACTTTTTTAATGAAGGGAACAACTTTACTAAGCAGAGGAATCACTTGTTCTTTCTCATCTCTGGATGCTGATGTAGAAGTAATTGCAAGAGGCCTTCCTGATTTTTCCACCAGTAAATGCGATGTCACGCCTTTACCTTTGTACCCATAATCAACAAGCTCTCCTCCTCCGCGTCCTCTGGAAAAAAAACCCATCTACAGAGAGTCTCTGGGCATCAATACATCCTAGCTGTTCTGCAATCTTAAGAAGCTCTTCTAAAAATTGATCTAAAAACCCAGCGGATTGCATTCTTCCAAGCCACGCATGTGCTGTTGAAGGATGAGAAAATTCCTTGTTTCTAGGTGCATCTTTCCAAGGAGCTCCTGTACGGAGCACCCAGAAAATAGTATTTATTACAGGCCTCCATGGCGCTAATTTTCTTCCATAATGATTGCGATTTACCCATTTTTCCATTTGGGGTTCGAGTATTTTAAACTGTTCTTCATTTAATCCTTGCTTGCTCATGTCATCTGTCTTTGGTTAAAAAATAAAAAGATCATGCATCATAGCGAAAATTAATATTCAATTCAAGATAGGTTCATGGCAAAATATGATTGATCTAATAGAAAGCTATCTTAAAAACGAATCACAAGATTTTTATGGTATTGTAGGCAAGCTAGAAGAATCATTAAATGCTTCTGAAATTAAAGATACCATTCTTATTAACCAATGGTATGATTTTTGGACCCCATTAGAAACGCTTCGAGTAATGGAGGGAAACCAAGTGAATAGAGTTAAAGCAACAAAAAAACTAATAGCAATGAAAGAATTTCTTATAGAACACCGATGAAGTAATATGCCAGTTTTATCTAGGATGCTCGGAAACAAGGAATTAAGAAATGACAAAAGATAAGAAAGGATATCCATGCCCATGTTGCGGTTCCTTAACTTTATCAGAAGGAACTCATGAAACATTCGAAATTTGATATGTAATTAGGAAGACGATGATGTACAATTTAACAATCCAAATTTTCGTGGAGGAGCTAATGAAGAAAGCCTTAATGAAGCTCAACAAAATTATAAAAAATTTGCTGCATCCTCTATAAAATATGTAAAAGATGTTAGAGCTCCTCTTCCTGATGAAATTCCTTAGTGAAAACGAAAGCTGTGTTTGCAGTTACTGTATACAAGGAAAAGAGTTTTGTCATTACTACGATGCTAATATTTGAAATCCCAGAGATTTAAAAATGAACCTTTATGAAAGATCCGCGATGATCGAAGCTGTTGAGCAATCTCAAATGCAACAATTAGCATCTATGGGAAGCCATTTCATGGGAATGCTATCCATCGATGCTTCGGATGCTTCTTATCAATCCTTTCGTTCTAAAACTACACTTGGTCTAGAAATGGGTTCTTTGGTTGCTGGTGGGTATGGGGCTGTCAAAGGGATGATAGCTTTTAATAGATTAGCTAGAATGCCAATATATATATCTCAAAGATTGCTAGCAAGAATAGTAATACTGACTTACTGAAAGCTAGAAATCTCATAGAAAAATTAGAAGCGTTTTTTGGGAAAGAGCCTAGAACTTTTAAAAATAGCTATGGAGATTTGGTAATTGAGTCTAAAGATGGCTTAAAACAATTCAGAATGGATCTTAATCATCCCGCACCTCATATAAATCCTCATGCTCATCAGGGCTTACGCATGAAGAATTTTCTTTGCACCCACCAGAGCTAATAAATCATCTTTATGACATGATAGTTGATTGCATGCCTTTCTTTTGGGTCTGGTAAAATCGAAAAATGCATCATAATCGATGAAGAATGAATGAATCCTTCCATTTTATACTCCTTATGAAAAAGGACCAGGTCATTTTTTATCTCTCAATTATCAAGCAAAATCTTCATGCGTTGGCCCTGATACTATACTTTTAGTAATAAACGATATCCGGCCATAAAACCTACATTCCTAGACCTAAAAGACAAATTTTTTGAATTAACTAAATAGAAGATCTAATGATGATAACAACTTTATGTTTAATTCTTTATGATGTCAGTTAATATAAACTCAGGATCAGCTAAAAGCGCAAAAAAAGTACTTTGCTTAAATTAAACTAAGTAAGGAAGAGACAAACACTATCTTAAGATGGATTTTCCAAATCATAAAAAGAGTGAATGTAGTCTATTTTTACATGGACAATTAGTATTAAGCTAATTCGAAAAATTTGTTTTTTAGGTCTAGGAATGTAGAATGTAGGATAAAACATGCAAAAATCTTCAATGTTGACGGTACCTGAAAACTTTACGTGAAAAAGTTGGTCTTGCGTAACATGAGTATATAAGCTTCTGGATTTTTCTAGTTTTCAAAAAAAGAATGTACTTGTACTCTCTATAAGCATATGGAGGGAAATATGACTACGATGATGGAAGGTTTGAGTACAAAGAAGAGAAGTGGTGCAGCCATTAATGTTTATCTTCTCTTGAAAAGAAATGATAAAATCTTACTTTCTTTGAGAAAAAACACCGGATATTTTGATGAGCATTATGGACTTATCTCTGGTCATGTAGAAGACGGTGAATCCGCAAGCATGGCCATCATCCGTGAAGCTAAAGAAGAAGCAGGTCTCAATATCGGTCATGAGCAGCTAATATTTGTTCATGCCATGCACCGCAAAACCGATCGATTCAATGTAGATGTTTTTTTTGAATGCAAGAATTGGGAAGGAGAACCTAGTAATCTAGAAATGGATAAATGTGCAGAATTACATTTCTTCCCTATAAAAAATCTTCCTATCAATCTGATTCCCTATATTGGTCAGGCTCTTTACGCTATTACCTATAGAGTTCCTTATGCAGAAGATGGATGGTATCTTTGAAACAGAAAGAGTTTTATTTCATTAGGCATGGTCAAACAGATCACAACTGCGGCAAGATTGAAGGAGAGCACTTAGATATCCCTTTAAACAAAAAAGGTCGTAGTCAAGCAATAGCTATTGAACCTCTGGTTACCAATCTTCCTCTTCTCTTAGTTTGGTCCAGCCCTTTGAAGCGAGCAAAAGAGACAGCTGATATCTTACTGCATAAACTCTCATTAGAACGAGTTGAAACAGTTGAATTTAGTGAGTGCACTGTTGCTATCTGGGAAAAAATGAGAGAAGGAGAAAGAGCTGAATCAATAGAAAGTTTTTTACAAACAGTGACAATGGGCCTTGAACGAGTGCTCACTGAAAAAGGACCTTCTCTTATCATTGCTCATGGGGGCATCTATTTTGCAATCTGCAAAATTCTTGGGATTCCAACTGATGGAATTATCGATAACTGCGTTCCTGTTAGATTTTATTTTGACAAGAAGGAATATCTCTGGCAGATAGGGGATTGTACTTAAGGCGAGAGAGAATGATATTGCAACCATTTTTTAGACACTTAGAACATAAATTTTTCTATCTTCATTCGTATCGTCTCCGCGAGCTATGCAGGGCTCGCTTGCGATATCTTCATTAAAACTTTTCTTTTTATATCACTCTCTCAGCTGTACAATTCCATGCAGCCTCAAAATCTATAGGCGACACATATCCTAAAGTCGAATGCAATCTTTTGCGGTTATAAAAAATCTCTACATATTCAAAAATACTGGTTTTGGCTTCTTCTCTAATTCTATAGTTGCTGAGGTGAACCTCTTCTGTTTTTAAGGTGTGAAAAAAACTTTCTGCAACTGCATTGTCGTAACAGCGCCCTTTTGCACTCATACTTAATGTTATCCCATGTCGATTAGCCAATTCTTTAAATTCATTACTCGTGTATTGAGTTCCTCTATCTGAGTGAAACATCAAGTCTTTATTTGTTTTGCGATTGTACAGAGCTTGCTTTAACGCTTTTGTGACTAGCTCTGTCTCTAGCCTATCACTCATGCTAAGGCCTACTACTTTCCTAGAAAAAAGATCCATTACCACCGCTATATATAACCAACCTTCTTGAGTAGATACTGATATTGCAACCCTTTTGTGGACACTAAGAACCTGAGTTTTGGGTTTTTATCCAATAAGAATCACAATCTAAAATATTGATAACAAATGATTTGTCTATTTCTAAACTTGCTTGGAACCTAGTATTTTTCATCTAGATTTTGCTCATTTGTTCAAACTATTGCAAATTCGCAATTTAAGATCACCAAATGAGTACCTATCTACTTTAAAATCAAAGAGAAAAACCCAAAACTGGGATTAAGAACACAGACGTTGTTTTTCAAAATACATTTTTTCAAATTTACAAGGTGATAGATATCCTAATTTCGAGTGGCTTCTTTGCCTGTTATAAAAAAATGATCCGAATAAAAAATGGTAGTAGCATAACCAGCGCACTTGGTGGAATGAGTCATGGTGTTGTTGATTTTGTAATAGGATCGCTTCTCGACCTATAAACAACAGAGGTCTACACGGAATATCTTTCAAATCGAGAAATATAACTCCAAAATAATTAATGAAAGAGTAATAATAGTTATTCTAAAAAAAGAGCTACGCTGCAAAACAATTAGAATTAATGCTTAAAACAGCCAGTCGCATCCGAAAACAAGCAAATAGAATTTAGCTTGCTTAGAACCTTTATAACGGAAACATTTCTGAATATAAAAACCAGAGTTAACCTATGAATGTCCGTTTCATCCTCTTAGCATTTACTGTTTTCTTAATTGGATTTTGCATTGGCTTTGCTTGCAATAACTGATAAAAATTTAAAGTCAATTATGCAGAAAACTCAAACAAAGCAAGCTGTAGTAGTTAAAGCCTTTATTTAGTCTTAAATCATTAAAACATTTGCCAAATTTTTCTGATTCCCCAAGAAAAAAAATGGAAAATACTCTTTAATACCTGCCTTGCGGTAGCAAAAAAAAACCAGCCACCCTACCTGCTACTTTTAGCGTTGTATCTATTGCGCTTGTTTCTGCTGTGTTGATAGCTGGGAACTTATCTGCTGCCATTGTCTTAATCGCTTCACATATTTGGTCTACTGCATGTAGGGGCACATCCTTATTTTCTGATTTCGCATATACAAAAAGAATTGTATCTGTTTGAGCTATATTGAAGATAGAAGCCCCATTATCTATACGCTCTTGATCTGTCGGTATGTAAACACGCGCAAAAAGCGGGTCGAAAGGAACTCCTTCTATGTACATCTTTTCTACAGCTTTTTGCAAAAGCTCTTTTTGATAAATTAACTGCTCATCTGCTTCTTTAGGTGTCTTTTTCTTTTGAAACAAAGACACAGGGTAATCACATTTAGGTGGTATTTGCGATAGGTCATGTTGCAAGCCATATGTATCCCACAATTGGAAATATCTCTCATTGACTAGATCTTGACGGTTCCTCAAAATGATCGCTGTGCAATGACACTCTTTTCCACCAATCGTATATTCTCGCTCCACACATGCAGAAGAAGAAGCGAAACCACCTAATTGTTCTAAAAGATGTGAAATCTTGTGAAGATCTACTATTTCAATAGGGTTATCATTTAGATCCGCTTCAATCGCATTACATATGTACTGTATCGTATAAGTTGGGCTGTTATCTATTTCTGCTATGCAAGCTACCTCTTGCTCTAATGGCACTATCTTAGTTCTATATTCAAAAAAAATACCATTTATTTCAGCTGTATTGGAAAGAGCCAATTTATTGACTCTATCTTCCTTATCCGTTAGCATATAAATACGTGTAAAAGCTGGATCAAAAGGCTTACCATCAACATGCATCTTCTCTACAGCTCTCTGAAGTAAACGTTTTTGATTAGATAACTGTTTCTCAAGCTGATCGGATGTTTTCTTTCTTTCAGGCCAAATCCTAGATGCGGAATAACGACCCTTAGGGATTTTATACTCTTCAGAGTTCTTTGGAGCGCGGTTTTCCCAAAGAAGTTGATATTTTTTACCTACTAAGTCTTGATAATTGATTATATTTATGGCTGAATAGCTTATCTCTTTTCCATTAATAATAGCTTTCTGTTCAACAGAACCATTACAGCCAGCAAATCTCCCCTTTTTTTCTAAAAAGAGGCCGAGATCATGGATATCTGAAAGGCTATGTTTTGGCCTAAATTCAATTTTAGAGGTTCCTTCTTGGGTATTTCTTGCAATTTTATTTTCTGTGGGTTTTTGAAAAGCGCGCATAGCATCCACAAATTCTCGAGCTTTAGCAGGACTGAGATTGTGATTTACTCCTCCTGCCTCAAAGAGATCTGCGACATAACTTGCTATGGATCCGGGAGAAGGTTGCCAAGCTAAAAAAGCAGGTGGTTTTACAGCAGCATCCTGCTCTATAAGATTATCTGATGAGTTGCATCGAGCTATTGTGGACGCCTGTTCACTGCTTCTGCGGCAAACAACATGACTAGTACTAGGACTATCTAGTGCTTCTGCAGCAGTTAGATAAAGTTCCTGAGAAGATCTTGGTTGGGATGATCCAGATCCTATTGGTAAAGACATGATAAATTCCTTTAGTATTGCAATACTGTACTTGGATTAGCTATTTTGTTCTCTTATGTTTTAATTAGCTGGATTTGCTTGAGGAGGCGCTCTTCTTCCTCTAAATCCTTCCCATGCTATTCTAGCTCTTTCGGCATTCTCAGCAAGTTGGGCTGCATTTTCTAATCCACGATTTATATCTCCTATCCCCACTTGCCCCAAAACAGCTGCAAGCCGTTCTGCTGTGCTTACAATTGTTCCTCTAACACCTCTTCCTGCATTACCAAAATTCCTAACCCAGACTCTCCCATTAATTTCTAATTGAGATACCGATCTATCCCACGCCATATAAAAATGTATGATAGAGCAAGCACCTAGTTCTATGGCAAAATCATCTATAGTTTTATTCCTTTCTGTATCTATCATGGGAATGCCTTGCACTAGTCTTTTCATGGCTTTTTTATCAGCTTCGGGTGGATTTTGTGCGCTTGCTAAAAATATACCTGAAAAGAAATCTAGGAATCCTATAGGAAGTTGCAGAACCCATCCTGCTTGTCTTTTCATTTCAACGTGCCACGCTTCAATACCAAGGGAGTTTGCAAGTTCCTCTTGTTGCCCTTTCTTTCCAAAAGAAAAGATTACTTCTTTTACACTCACGAAATTTGTATATTCAAAGCGCTCTATATTTTCGCCCTCTTTACGGTAAAATTGCTGATATACCCATCTTTGAACATCTATTGCTCTTGTTCTAGATAAAACGTGATCGGGCATAAAATATTTTAACGGGTGCTGTCTATAAAAGGTTACTAATTCTTCGTTTGCAATATTCTCTAGTTGAGGTGTGTACCTTTTCATGCATTGAACAACAGTGTCAATATTAGCGCTAGTATTTGGTAAAGGAGGTTCTGAACCTGGAGCAAACCTACAAGGCGCTTCAGGGTTTTCCTTAGTTGCCCAATTGAAAGATCTACATAGTATTCTTTCCTGTGATTTGTGGGTGTATTTAATAAGGCGAATATCACGATCCCCAGACCATACTTTAATGGTTTTTTCACTCATTGGCTCTCCTTCATGTAGAATTAGGGCACCTTCTTCAGTTCTGCGCCACCGTGTAATTCCTTCTTCTGCATCTAAATCATAAGGTCTATTTCTAGGGATTTCTCTTATCTCTTCTTGAAACTCTAAGCTATTATCTTCATTAATAATTGGATTGATAGGGTTACGTGTGATCAGAAAATCATTAAAATTTGTCCATTCTTTTACTCCTATTTTTTTTGTGATTAGGTCAACGGAAAGAAGGGCTGCCTTTTTTTTATCACTAAATAGTCGACTTTCTTTTTCTCCTTCAATCCCTTGCCAAATACAGTGCATAAACACCGATGTAAGGTGTATTGAAGAAGAAGCACTGTTTGGCCAATAGCGTCTAATACCTGGATGGTGATTGTATACAGAATATCGAATACTTTCTCCGTCGTTAGATACTTTTACTTCTAAGTAAGGAGCACTTAGTCTCCAACTGCATATAGGCTCTACTACTAGTTGATTTGCAGGAAGTAGATCTAAACTGCAAGGTGCTTGATTGGTAGTAGGTTGATTAGGAATGGTCATTTTACTGCTCTTTTTTGTAACAAATATTGAATGCTTTATTAGGTCTTGTTTTCTTTTCAACTTTTATATTTAAAGATTAAACATATTAATTGTTAAAAAAAGATTAAGTCAATATTTTTTTTGTTATTGATCATTTTATGATCTAAACGTGTCTTCATTCTGCTGAGAATTGTATTCTACTTAAAGCTTGATGGGTTACATTCCCAATTTTCATACTGATAAGACCGTAAACCTCAAGGAATATATATAATTATTTATATCCATAAACACTTCTGCTGTTTTAGAAGAAATGCTTTAAAAAAAACTTTGTTAAATTGATACTCTTTTCATTAGCGATCTCTTGTAATTCTAATATAAAATACCAACTTCTAACAGACTTGAAATCTTGCATTTTAAACATCTGTTATTCAAAATGGTCTTTTTAAAAGAGGAACGACATGGCCCAATATAGCACAAGTGATCTAAGAGGTGGTTTTAAAGTAGAAATCGAAAAAGAGCCTTATACCGTTGTTAGCAATGAGTTTGTTAAACCGGGGAAAGGACAACCTTTCAATCGTATTAAACTCAAGCATTTGATGACAGGGCGTGTGATAGAAAAAACTTTTAAATCAGGTGAAAAGGTCGCAACAGCAGATGTAGAAGAGCTGAAGATGCGTATGTTATACAAAGAATCTGATGGGGTTGTTTTTATGGACGATGAGTCCTTTGAACAATTTACCATTCCTCTTTCTATCTTGGAAGATAAACAGCAATGGCTACTTGAAGAGGTCTTGTATGATGTAACCTTCTATAAAGGACAGCCGATTGATGTTATCCCCCCTACTTTCATGGAAATGCGTATTGTGGAAACAGCTCCGGGAGCACGCGGAGATACCGCTTCTGGACGTGTTTTAAAACCAGCGGTTACAGAAAGTGGTGCAAAAGTACAAGTTCCTATCTTTATTGAAGAAGGAGAGAAGATTAAAATAGACACACGTACGGGAGACTACGTCGCTCGTGTCTAAAAAAGATCTCTCTTTATTATATAGCAGAGCCGATCTACTTGCTAAAGTACGTAACTTTTTTTTGCAAAGAAAGGTTTTAGAAGTGGATTGCCCTGCATTATCTCTGACAGCTCCCATAGATCCTCATATCGACGTAATGAAGGTTTGTATAAGTGATAAAATAGGCTATTTACACACTTCTCCAGAATACCGCATGAAGAGGCTGCTCTCTTATGGTATCAAAGATATCTATCAACTCAGTCACGTGTTTCGAGATCATGAATTCGGTAGATGGCATAACCCAGAATTCACCATGCTGGAATGGTATCGAATAGACTGGTCCTTAGAGCAAATCATTACAGAAACTTTGGAGCTATTGCAGATAGCCTTGGGCAATCTTCCTATTCATACTTATACCTATCGAGAGGTTTTCATCCAGGCTACAAAAATCGATTGTGATACGTGTGATATACAAAAGTTATTGGACTGCCTAAAAGCTCATAAGATTCAGGTATCCGATACAAATTGGGATAGGGATGCTTTGATTCAATTAGTGATGAGCTCTGTGGTTGAACCTACTTTAGATCCTCATTACCTGACTGTGATTACCGATTTTCCCAAAGAACAAGCAGCACTTGCCAAAACCCGTTTAGTTGATCAAAAGTTGGTAGCGTGTCGCTTTGAGGTGTATTATAAAACGGTAGAAATAGCCAATGGATATCAAGAATTAACCGATCCACAAGAAAATAAACTACGTATCGAAGAAGCTAACCAAATTCGCCTTTTAATGGGAAAAGAAGCCCTTCCTATCGATGAAAAATTTCTCCAAGATCTCAAGCTTCCTTCTTGTTGTGGAGTAGCCTTAGGATTTGATCGCCTGCTTGCTCTTAAACATGGGTTAGATAACCTAAAGCCCATTCTACCTTTTTCCTGGGATGAAACCTAAACCCATTTTTGTACAATGGGAAATCTCCTTCCTGCTTGAAAAGCCCTGCGACTTACGCGAATTCCAGGAGCCGCTTGCTGGCGTTTATACTCTGCGTTGTACATTCTTTTAATTAATTGCTTCACTAGATCCAGTGGTATTTGATATTGATGGGAAATCTCTTCAGGAGAAAGGTGTTCTTCCATATATCCTTGTAATACTTGATCTATAATATCATAAGGAGGAAGAGAGTCACTGTCTAATTGATTGGGCTTAAGCTCAGCTGAAGGGGGCTTTTTTAACGTAGATACAGGAATACGCTGTTTATGTAAATTGGCTAAGATATACACCTGCTGTTTAGTCACATCTGATAGCACACTTAAACCTCCACACATATCCCCATATAAAGTGCAATAACCCATTGCCATCTCACTTTTATTACCTGTACTTAAAACTAAGTATCCAAACTTATTGGAAAAAGCCATTAGAATGGCCCCTCTAATGCGAGCTTGTAAATTCTCCTCGGTCGCATCAAATTCTTGATCTACAAAATAAGGCTGTAAAAGTTCAAGATATGCTTGAAAAGGCTTTTCAATAGGAATCTGCTTTAGCGTTATTTTTAAGTTTTTTGCTAATTCCATAGCATCCAAGAGACTTTGTTTTGAACTATAGCAAGAAGGCATCGTAATGCCTAATACATTTTCTCTACCTAATGCATCCACTGCAATGCAAGCTACCAAAGCAGAATCAATGCCACCTGATATTCCCAAACAAGCTTTTTTAAATCCCAGTTTAACAAAGTAATCCCTCACACCCAATACCAGTGCTTGATATAAATCTTTAAACGGATCGGTAGTAAAGGTATAGGGGGTCGATACAGCATCTGTATCAAGAAGCATGGTATCTTCTTCAAATCCTTTTGCTAATTGTTGCAGTTTAGCTTGGCTGTTTACATAGGTACTATAGCCTGCAAATACAAGCTGATCATTAGCTCCCACCTGACAACAAAGTACAACAGGACATTTCAATGTGCGTGCACAAGCAAGACATACTTCAATACGAGTTTCTAACTTTTCAAATCTATAGGGAGAAGCTGATAAGTTAAGGATAAGATCTGGTTGCAAATCAACTAGATCCAATACAGGATCGTGGGTATAACTACCTCCTAAGTGTTGCCACATATCCTCACAAATCAAAATCCCTATTCTTTTACCCTTCAATGGCCAGATACAGGTTTTTGATCCCGGTTCAAAATAGCGCCTCTCATCAAAGACATCGTAGGTAGGAAGCAATTGTTTATCTTGAAAGCCTAAAAGTTTTCTATCATAAATAACTGCAGCGCTATTGATCAGAGATTTTCCTGCTCTATCTTTGTTTTGACGAACCAATCCTAAAATCACAATTAAACCAGAAGATGCTTCAATAATCTGTTCCAAATAATAAGCATGCGCTTCAATAAAAGACCTTTGTAATAATAAGTCCTCTGGAGGATAGCCGGACAAAATAAGTTCTGAAAAGAGAACAAGCTCTGCATTGCTTAAGCGCGCCTGCTCTAAAGAATAAAGTATTTTTTTTGTGTTTCCTTCTAAATCACCAATAGTTGGATTTAATTGAGAAACAAAAATACGCATAGCTCCTTCCTGTAATCTTTTTTTTCAAAATAGCCGATTGAATCAATTTGCCTCAATACTTGACGTCTAATCTATGAAAAGAGATAATTTATACCCCTTAGTTAAAAAACAGGAATAACCTGAAACAGATACAAAAACATTGTCAAACCGCATATGAAGAGTTTCTCAATGAATCAAATCTTGGTGAAATTGTGCCTGTCTGGTTTTTTATGATTAGATGGCTAGTCCCCATTACGATCTTACTGATTGTTTTAGAGGAAGCTAAATTAATTGATATTAATTTGTTCTCAAACTATTGTCGTATTCCATCTAAATAATACGATTAAAGGAGGTATATAATGAAGCACGGCAATTTAAAAATTGATACAGAAAATATTCTACCGATCATTAAACAGTGGCTCTATTCAGACAAAGAAATTTTTGTACGTGAGCTTATTTCTAATGCATGTGATGCCATTCATAAGTGCAAAGTGTTAAAAGATCATGAAAAGCTCTCTATTGAAGATAGTTCTTTTCGGATTGATTTAACCATCGATAAAGAGAAAAAAACTCTAACTTTTAGCGACACAGGCCTTGGCATGAGTGCAGAGGAAATAGAAAAATATATCGCACAGATTGCCTTCTCAGGAGCAAAAGAATTTTTAAGCAAATATAAAACCGAAAAAGAACAAGATCAAATCATTGGTCATTTTGGCCTTGGATTTTATTCCGCCTATATGGTTGCGGATAAGGTTAGCATTGATTCTCTCTCTTACGTTCCAGAAACAGAGCCCGCTCTTTGGTCTTGTGATGGTTCTTCTTCCTATGAACTAGAGAAAGGAACTAGGGCATCTAGAGGAACTACGATTACATTATATGTGTCTTCAGAAGCAGAAGAGTTTTTAGAAGAGACAAGAATCAATACCCTCCTGCAAAAGTATTGTGCATTTTTGCCGGTTCCCATTTATTTAAATGACAAGCAAATCAATGCTAAAGACCCCCTGTGGTTAAAGAGCTCTGCTGAGTGCAGCGATAAAGAATATATCGACTTCTATCATCAACTCTATCCCCTAGAGCCAGATCCGATCTTTTGGATCCATCTCAATGTAGATTATCCATTTAATCTAAAAGGGATCCTCTATTTTCCTAAGATTACAGGCCGCTTTGACTGGAATCAAAATACCATTAAGCTCTTTTGTAATCGTGTTTATGTATCAGACAACTGTAAAGATGTTTTACCAGACTATCTTATGGTATTAAGAGGAGCTATTGATAGCCCTGATATTCCTTTAAATGTATCGCGTAGTACCTTGCAGATCGATCGCACGGTAAGACAATTATCTCAACATATCTCTAAGAAAGTAAGCGATCGCCTACTCTCTTTATATAACACTAACCGCGAGCAGTTTATTCAAACATGGCCAGATATTGAGTGGATTATCAAACTGGGGATTTTACAAGATGACAAGTGGTATGAGCGTCTTAAAAGCTTGCTCATTTGGCAACAAACAAACAAAGAATGGACAACAGTAGAAGAATATATAGAACGTAATCGTTCTTCTCATGAAAATAAAATCTTCTATGTTTCTCAAGAGCATTCTCATAGCCACATTCTTGATCTATATCAAGCAAAAGGTATACAGGTTTTGTATGCCCCTTCACCAATTGATAATCACCTGATGAGTTTCTTAGAAAGCAAATTAGATAAGATAAGCTTTCAGAGAATTGATGGAGCACTTGATGAAACCATCCTTGATAAAACTAGGGAACACACTCTACTTGATACAGATGGGCGTACAGAGGCTGCTAAAATCGCAGATTTCATCCGTTCTAAATTACAAATAGAGCATCTCGAAATAGAAGCAAAAAGCCTTACCAATGACACAGTTCCAGCTCTTTTGGTGATTGATGAGCATATGCGAAGGATGCGTGAGACAATGGCTTTAACTAAGCAGTCCTTCAATTTGCCTTCTAAAAACACTTTTGTAGTGAACACTAATAATAAGCTTGTACAAAAAGCCTATCAATTAGAAGCAAAAGAACCAGAACTTGCCAAAGAGCTTATTCATCATATTTATGAGCTTTCCTTGCTTTCTCAAAAAGAGCTAGCGCCAGAGGCCCTATCCTCTTTTATTTTGCGTTCTAATCGAGTGTTGGAAAAAATGGCAGATTTCTGTCCTTAAAAAATCTCCTCAAGGAGCAGATCCTGCTCCTTGAGGCCTAATTGTCACAGAATCAATAACCTTTCCCTTGATATCTATTGCCTCTACTACCGCCTTTTCTTGGTCTATTTGTACTAAACATACCGAGTTGACTTTTGCTGCTTTTTCTAAATACCATTTCTCTTTAGGAGCCCTTGCCCAAACCCCCCAAGAGCCATCTCCCATATATATAACTCCATCTGGGTCGTATTTCCCATTCTTTAAAGGATAGGTTCTCTTATAAGCATGGTTATGATTTTCAAAAGCTATTTGTAGATGATAACGATCAAAATGAGGATGCCAATACTCTCTAACCCTCTTTGGGGTTATTCCCTCTTCAGAGTAAACAGAAGGGTATCCTGAAACGTGATAGACCGCCATTTTATAGGCGGTTCTCTCTCTTTTTTCTAACTCTTTTTCTAGCCACTTCTCCTGTGCTTTAATTTGATACCAATGCCCAGTATCAAGTAAAAAAAGAGACAAATGATTACCGATATCTATCACTTTAAAAGATCTTATTTCGGGTAAAAATTTATATATTATTTCCTCTTCGTCTAGACCTATACGCTCGACATCATGGTTCCCCAATACCCCAATAATCGGGATTAACCGTCCATCAGGAGTTTTCATTGTTTCCGACCAAGTATTGAAAAAAGTAACCCATCTTTTTTCCTGCCAATCTCTTTGTTTAAGCAGTTGCTTGGTTCCACGGGTATAAGCAATGTCTCCTCCAACTACCACAAAATCAGGCGATCTAGCTGCGATTTGCGCTGCCATTTTGCGCATTAAATCTAAATAGTAATAAACATCACCCCCTACAGCAAACACAAGAGGACGACTTAAATCAGTAGGGAGACTCCGAAATCGATAGATCTTCTTACCCAAGCTGAACTCATATTCTGTATTAGGCTCAAGATCAACCAGTTCCACCGAGTGAATCCGCATGGGTAAATGCTGCAAATAAATGTAAGTCCCTTGCTTGTAAGACCATAGGCTTTCTCCTTGTTTGCGATATTTGAGCTTGGAGTCTTCTTTACTTTCCGTGTACCAATGCACAACCATACTCGTAGTGGGGTCATTTTCCCAGGACAAATACACCGTAGGTTGCATTTTTGGAAAAAAACTGAAAGAACCAAAAAAACATAAAATACTGGTAATTAAAAGCATAAACCCTCTAAAAAAGATTTACCATATATATTAATTTATCGTAAGTAAAAATTAATTAATTTTATACTCCTGTCTTTAACATAAATTTATCTTAAACATATAAAATAGAATCAAATAACTTACTTAATATAAAAATAATAATAAAAAACATCATGATAAATAAACTTAATATATCAAATTTGCAAATGTTTAATCAGGAAGGGTCCCCTCTATCCTGCCCTAATGATTTACAAGAAGCAATACAAACAGGAATCGCAAAAAAAGTAGGAAAACTTCTTAATGCAGAAGGATTTCTTGCTCTTATCCCTGATTTTGACCCCTCTAAAGACACCAAACTTCGCATCCACCTTACAAAAGATGAGATTACAATTCAGCTATTAGAAAGAGACTTAGAAAATTTAAAAATAGATACCTCTTATACAAAAAAAGATCCAGAGCTCTCTGAAGAAATTAAAACAAGAAAAGAAAAAATCATTAAAAAAGTAGACTCGTTATTTAAAGAACCTTTTTCTCTTGATCCTTCTGCTAGATTAGAATCTGAAAAAATCCGTCCTTTATTTATACCTTCACCACTAAGCCAAGATGAACAAGTTCCTTTTAAAATCGGTTTTGATGCTACCCTATCAAGTCCCCAAATACAGCAACTGCATGCCAAAATAGAAGAATTGAAAAATCAGCTAAATAAGAAAACCCCTCATTCTGAAGAGCTACAAGTAATAAAAGAACAACTTGCATCTTTAAGCCAAGCTATTCACAATTTATCAAAAAACCAAGAAAATATTACCTATCCTCATACTGAAGAATATGCTCTGATTAATAAACTAGTAGATAACCAACGGGACGTTTACCGAGCATTACTAGATCTTTTATCTAGAAATCTAAATCAAACACCTACTCCGCTTCCATCGGTTTTCCAAGATGCTGAAATTAAGGAGATGCCTAAAGAAAATGCAGCCTTAGAAGAGCTTATTGATCTAAAAGAAGGCCTTAAGGAATTATCTAAAGAAAAAACTGACTTAGAATCAGAACATGAAAAGCTTACAGAACAACTTACTCAAGCTAGAGAAGCTCAGACTGAGCTATCTGCAAGATATACTAATAACATTGAAGAATTAAAAAGATTAAATACAGTTTTACAAACACAACTTTCTGCTAAGAATGAACAGATTAATGAACTAGATAAACAGATCAAAAGCTCAGCTAATACCTATCAAGAACTAGAAGAGAAACTTTCTCAGTCACAAAAAGAAAAGCTTGAAGAGCTATCTCAATTGCCCTTACAGCTATCTCTTCTACAACAAGAAAAAGATGGTTTAGAGATAGACCTTGGGAAAGTTAAAGGACAATTGGATCAAGCTAGAAAAACTCAGTCTGATCTATTTACAGACTATAATAATAAAATTGAAGAATTAAATAACTCAAATGTACTTTTACAAACACAACTTTCTACTAAAAACAAAAAAATTGCCGAACTAGAGCAACAGATCAAAAACTCAGGCAATACTCATCAAGAACTAGAAGAGCAACTCTCTCTGCTACAGCAAGAACTAGGAGTACTCAAACAGTCTAGTTCTCTTATAAATGAAAACCATGAGAAAACTTCTCAACTCTTAAGAAACAAAGAGGAAGAGATTGCAGCCTTACAAGAAAAACTCAACGAGCTACCTCCATTGACTTTAAAGCTATCCAATCTACAACAAGAAAAAAATGGCTTAGATTTAGAATACAGAAATTTTACAAAGCAATTAGAACTAACTAATCAAAATCAAATCAAATCATCTACTAATTTTGAGAATGAAATTAAAAAACTAGATAAGCTTACTAAAGATTTACAAATGCAGCTTTCTGCTAAAGATGAGGAAATTTTTGAACTAAATGAGCAATTTCAACGCTTATCCGAAACCCATCAAGCATTACAAAGCCAACTAGAAAATGAGAAAGAAATATCACGTATATTAGAAACAGCTGCCATACCAGAAGTAAGTAAAGAGATAGCTTCCATAGATACTATTATAAAAGAAGCAGAAAAAACCACGGAAGAAGATCTTTCTTCTCTAGAGAGTAGCACTATTGCAGAAGTTCCATTAACCCCTACCTCTGATTATTACACTCTAACAACGCCATCCCTGGAAGAGAGTCTCGAAACATCCTCAGAAATAACCCTTTTACAAGCAGAAATAAACGACCTTCAAGAAGAACTCAAAGATATTAGACCTATTGCATACAATACTACCAGCATAATACAAAAAATGGAAAAATCCAGTAAGGATTTAACACTAGAATTATCCGAAAAAACAAAAACTATTGAAAATTTAGAAGAAGAGAAAAAATTTCTAGAATTTCAATTAGATAGATCAGAATTACAAGTAAAAGAGTTAAAAACAGCTCAATACCAGTTGAAAGAACAACAAAAAGAAATAAGTATTTCCTCAGAAGAAAATAACGATCTTTTAGAAGCATTAGAAAAAATACACGAACAATTATCATTAGAAAAAAAAGAAAGAGCCCAACTAGAACAAATTCATGAAGACCAGTTAGAAAAATTAAAAACTCTATATGATAAGAATGCTCTAGAGAAAATGGAGCACATAAATGCAAAGATCATTAACTTGCAACAAGAACAAAAAACCATATGTTTCACTTTAGCACAGGCTTTAGCAGAACATGTGAATTCAGGATCTATTACTGAAAGTATAGGTAAAAATATATTTGACTTAATAGAAAAAGCCTTTAGCACAAGCGGTTATAAAACTTTATTAGATTTAGTAAGCTCCGAAGAAGAAGACCTTGGATCATCATCTGAAGAAAGTGTTAGCTCAGACGAATACGATGAAGATTCTTACATAGGACTATAAAGACAGAAAAGATCTTTTCTGTCTTTATAGTTAAGCTTCTTATTTAATTTCCGTAGGCTCTACTGCTTTCTCTTTGATAACAGAGGGTTGAATATCGGTTATGGCGTTTTTCAACACTTCCATTTTCCCACCTTGGTAAAGAGATAAAATCACGGTATCTTTTTCTACTTTATCTATTGTACCAAGAATTCCCATAACCGTAACACGATCTCCTTTAGCAATGGAGTTGCGCATTTGCTCCATCTGCTTACGGCGTTTTTGGTCGGGACGCCAGATAATAAAATAGAAGAAAATAACAGCAAATCCAATCATAAATAGCATTTGCATTAAGTTGCTGTTACCCCCGGTTGCTTCTACATCAGCAAACACAGAGCTTGTTGCGCAAAGAGCTGGAATGGTAAATTTACATATTTTGTTCATAATTCTATCCTTATCATTTGAGATATTTTTGCTCTAGAATGCCCAAGTACACTGGATAAATCAAGAAAAATTCAAAAGCTTCAAAAAAGTCTTAATAAAGCAATTGTTTCAATATGTACTGTATGAGGAAATTGATCTACTGGTTGAAGCAGCATTAATTGGTATCCTTTTTGCATAAGCAATTGAATATCGTTTGCTTGAGTAACTGGATTACAAGAGATATAAAGAATTTCTTGAGAACGTAATTCTAGAAGAGATTTTATGGCTTTGGCATCTAATCCTGTGCGAGGAGGGTCAACAATGACTAAATCGGGAGTAAAGCTGGGGTCATTTTTTAATTCCTGCACTTTTTGCCCTACATCCCCGCAAATAACTTCCAGATTCTCGATATGATTTAACTCTTTATTTACTTTAGCATCAAATACAGCATGAGGATTTAGCTCAATAGCGGTTACTCTATCAGCTATTTTAGCAAAAACAATGGATAAAGTAGCGGTTCCTGCATAGAGATCAAGAATATGTTTTTTAGGGCCTTGTATAGCTTGAAGCGCAGCTGAAAACAACTTTTCTGCTTGTTTTGGATTAGGCTGAAAAAAAGAAGTAGGACTAATTTTAAAAGTTAGGGTTTTACCGTCGATGTTAAGCTTTTCTAACATATGATCTGGGCCATGCAAGTGCATTTCAAAAAATTGAGTAGGCTGTCCTTTGATTGATTGCTGAATACGCAAAAAGATGCTGATTCTTTCTGATTCAGGAGCTGTCAATAGGATTGTTTGAATAAATTGCTCGATCTGCTTTTTATTTAAAGCATATTCTGGCTTGCCAGAAACAGTAAGCATCACGAGTTTATCAGATGTGTTCAGAGCCTCTCGTACAATCAATGTTCGTAAAGACCCTGTGTTATTCAAGCGATAAGCACTAAGACTGCTTTGTTCCCACCATAGCCTCACCTGAGCAACAACGGATGAAAACCATACAGATACCAACCAACACTCTTGCAGGTTAAATACATGACCTCTACTACCAGCTAAGATGAGTCCTAAGAATTGTTGCCCAGATCGATCTTGAGAAAAGCTAAACTCCATCTTATTGCGATATTGCCAAATCCTATCGCAGCTAAGAATCGGTTTAAGAAAAAACTCCTCTTTGATAAAAGAAGCAAATAACTCATGGACTCGTTGCTGTTTTTGCTCTAATTGAAACAAATAATCTACTTGCTGCCAGCTACATCCTCCACAAGAGGGAGCATGAGAACACTTTGGAGTTGTTCTATAAGGCGACAAGTGGGTAATCTGCTTGATGAAAGCGCGTTGTTTTGCTTTGATTTCAACAACTAATTCATCTCCAATAACTCCACCTATAACGTGAAGCGGCTTTGAGAAGCCAGGGCTTTTCCCCGTTCCATAGCCTTTTTTATGGAATTTTTGAATTAAACAAACGCTTTCTTTCATTTTTTTTCTCTTTTATGAATTCAATCATAACGAGAAAAAAAATTAACCTTTAGCAAATTCTTATCTTTTTTTCTTGCGAGCCGGCGCTTTCTTTTTAGCAGGAGCTCTTTTTGTGCCCTTTGCTTTTTCTGCTCTAGCAGCTTTTTTCATGCCAGATCTTGCAGCAGCTACAGACTCTTTACGAAATACCTTAGATGTTTTAGAAAATCTAATCGTATTAGTTCTTGCTCTTTGAGCTGCTGCTTTATTACCCTCCATTGCTTTTTCTAAATCATGTCGGATGTCAGCAATTTGATGTAATAATCTTTGAATTGTTTCTTTTAACGCCATAACTTCCCTCCTTAAGGATAGTCCATTTTCAAGTTTATTTTACATTCACGATTCATAAACTGTTTTTAGAAATTGCGCAACTATTTTTATATATATGTTTATATATTACAAAAAAACCAAACAGCTTTACTAAGAAGAACGACTTTGTTAAGCTAATCTAAAAAAGCTTAGATCCCATGAGTCAACCTATTTATTATATAAATGGAAACTATGTACCAGAGAGTGAAGCCAAGCTTTCTGTTTTTGATCTCTCTATTTTAAGAGGATTTGGTGTTTTTGATTATTTACGCACTTACAAAAAACGCCCTTTTCATCTTTGGGACCATCTCGAAAGGTTAAATTACTCTGCTGAAAACTTGAATTTAAAAATCCCTTGCAGCTTAGCTGAGATTGCAAAAATTATCGATTCTTTGATTGAGATGAATCAAATAGAAGAAGCAGGTATTAAAATTATTGTAACAGGAGGAATTAGTACCGATCAATTTACTCCTCAAAAAGCTTCTCTTATTGTTCTTGTCTTTGCATTAACGAAGTATCCACCAGATTTTTATACAAAAGGGATTTCTGCAATTACTACTTCTTTAGCACGCAGTTTTCCAAAACTTAAAACAACCCAATATATTCCAGCAATTGTCACCCTGCATGCAAACCATCAAGCAAAAGAAGCTATTTATTTAAATCAAGCCCGAGAGCTATTAGAAGCAACCACTAGTAACTTCTTCTATTTTAAAAAAAATACATTATACACATGCAATTCTGATGAAATATTACTTGGAGTTACTCGTGAGATTGTTCTTAAGTTAGCAGATAAAAAATTTCCTATTCAATTTAGCCCCATTACTTATGAGGAGCTATCTACGATCGATGAGGCCTTTATCACTGCTAGTAATAAAGAAATTATGCCTGTGATTAAAATAGATCATCATCAGATTGGAACAGGAGAAGTAGGGGGAAGAACAAAAGAGATAATCCAAGCTTTTAGAGAATATACCCAGCAGCCTGAATGGGGGGCCTTATCTATCCCAAGACATACTGTAAATAAATAAATTGATTTATTTTTTTATTGTTTAATATGGACAGGGAATCTTCCTTTAAGCTATACTAGGCCCTAGTGAGCAAACTCTAATTTTAAGAGTTTTTTTTCACCACACTTTCGTGTTGGTCCCGTGTGTTGTCACCCGCGTCCCGTTTTTTAGCCGGCGCTTTAGATTCCGCGAATCAACTTCAGTGTTAATTTTTTAATATCGTTAAAATAATTTTAACGATTTGTATGTATTCTTGGAGAATTTATGAACGAATCAAATAGCAAAAAGCTGTATGTAGGCAGCCTACCTTTTAAAACAACTGAAGAAGAGCTGCATAACCTTTTTGCCGAATACGGCAAGATCATTTCTGCTCGCATTGTAGTAGACAGAGCAAATGGCGATGCCTCAAAAGGCTTTGGCTTTGTTGAAATGGAAAGTGCAGAAGATGCTCAAAACGCTGCAAAAGCATTAAACGGCTTTCTATACGAGGGACGCAATCTGATTGTAAATGAAGCACGTCCTGAGCAAAAAACCAATTTTACACGCCGAGATGATCGAGCAGGTGGTGGTGGTGGTAATCGTTCTTTTGGTAACGATCGTCCTCCTTTCCGCTCTCGTCGTGATCGCGGTTAGTCTTTTTAGTTTTTTAAAGCCAAGGATTCAAAAATTCTTGGCTTTTTCTTTTCCCAATCTAGATAATAAATATTTTCTTAACCTGTTATGACACTTCTTTTAAATTCTCAGTCTCTTTCTAAGTCATTTGGAACTAAGACTCTATTTACTGATCTGTCCATTAGCATCTTTACCAAAGATCGCTTAGGATTAATTGGTCCTAATGGTTCTGGGAAATCCACTTTCTTGAAAATTTTAACAGGACTAGAAAACCCCGATTCTGGAGAGGTTATTTCTAAAAAGGGATTAAAAATTGGCTACGTTCCACAATCCTGTGAATTTCCTTCCATACCAGTTGAACAAGTTTTAATGGATGCTTTAACAAAAGAAAATCTTACAGACTATGACAAACAACTACTTGTAGAAACCTGGCTTAGTAAAATGGAGTTTAACAAAAAACATCCAACAACAGCGGCTTTGCTCTCAGGAGGCTGGAAAAAAAGACTCAGCGTGGTTCAGCAGTTGATTTTATCCCCGGATCTTTTACTGCTTGACGAACCGACAAATCATTTAGATCTTGAAGGGATCCTATGGCTAGAAAAACTTCTTATTAAAGAAATCCATTCTTATGTTTTGGTTAGTCACGATCGATATTTTTTACAAAACGTAGTCAATCGATTAATAGAAATTAATTATGCTTATCCCAAAGGAATGTTTGCCATTGATGGCTCCTATGCTAACTTTTTAGCTAAAAAAGAGCAGTTTTTACAAGGTCAGATCCAGCAAGAGCGCTCGCTTGCTTCTAAAGCGCGTAGAGAAGAAGATTGGTTGCGTCAAACCCCTAAGGCACGTACAACAAAAGCACAATCAAGGATAGATACAGCAAGTGAAGTACTCCAAAATTTAACCCTTGTACAAGACAGAAATCGTCAAAAAAAAACAGATATTTGTTTTTCTGCAACTCAAAGAGAAACAAACAAGCTACTTGTAGCTAAAAATCTTTCTAAAAAAATGGGAGATAAAACACTTTTTGAACATGTAGACTTTACTTTGAGCCCTAAAACTCGCATAGGCCTAATGGGTCCTAATGGTTCTGGAAAAACAACTCTTTTACGTATTCTTGCAAAGGAGCTTCTTCCTGATCTTGGAACTATTAAAGAAGCCGAAGGAATTAAAATCGTGTACTTTGATCAACATAAAACACAAATTCCTGATCATATTACTCTCAAAGAAGCCCTCTCTCCTAATGGAGATTATATCTCCTTTCGAGGACAATCCATCCATGTAAATGGTTGGTGTAAACGATTTTTATTTTCGCCTGATTTATTAAATATGCCTATTGGCTCTCTTTCGGGTGGAGAAAAAGCACGAATCTCTATTGCACATCTCATGCTTAAGCAAGCAGATATTCTTTTACTAGATGAACCAACTAATGATCTAGATATTCCCACCTTAGAGAGCTTAGAAGAGAGTTTAATCGACTTTCCTGGAGCTATTGTATTAATCACTCATGACCGCTGCATGCTTGATCGGGTTTGTAATTGCTTACTTAGTTTAGGAGACCTTAATCAAACCACTCTGTATCCAGATTACGCTCAATGGCAAGCAGCCCAAAAAAACCCAGTCATTCTTAAATCCAAAGAAAACAAACAATCCCCTATTGCTAAACCAAAACTCTCTTACTCAGAGCAAAAAGAATATCAGCAAATTGAAAAAAAAATTGAAGCTTTAGAAGAAGAGATTAAACAGCTCAATCAATTACTAGAAACAATAAAAGACACAAATGATCTCACAGAGATTTGCGCAAAGATTGCTCTAAAGGAAAACCAAATTGAGCAGCTCTATTTACGTTGGCAAATACTTGAACAGAAAAAATAAATCTGGAAACACACATGATCCCTTATCCTTACCATTTACCTTCTTTTTTAATATCAGAGAATGATATCTCTGCTCAACCACTTGATTTATCTTTAAGCACTCTGGAAAAAAGAGTCATGCAACAATTTAATGATCAAGTTCCCATAGAAAAGATTTCCCAAAAATTAGATACAAGCATTCCTGCGATATGCAAAATAATTGAAAGAAAATCTAGTTATATTAATACAGAAAAACCTCTCTATCAGTCAATCTGTACTAATTACTGCAAAGGCGCTTCCCCTATAGTAATTGAAAAATTAAAAGATTTATTGCATTCCCGGCAATAACTCAAAGAAAGAAAAAAATATGAAAAAAAATATAGGATCCAAAGATCGATTGATTCGTTTAAGCTTGGCGTTCATTCTCATTGCCTGTTCGATTTGGAAAAGTAGTTGGCTTTTGCTAATATTTGGTGCATTCACCTTACTAGAAGCTCTCTTTAGTTGGTGTATTCTGTATCAGATTTTGGGAAAAAATAGCTGTCCTATCAATCGCAAAAAATAATCTTTTTTATGCTTTATGATTTGATTATTTTAGGAGGAGGAGCTGCTGGTATTTTTGCAGCCATTAACGCTAAGTTAACCTGTCCAACAGCAAATATTCTCCTACTTGAAAAAAATGCCGTCTTACTTACAAAGGTGCGCATTTCTGGAGGGGGAAGATGTAATGTAACTCATGCTTGCTTTGAGCCCAAACAACTGATTAAAAATTATCCCAGAGGAGAAAAAGAGCTTCTTGGCCCTTTTCATGTTTTTGGACCAGGCGATACGATAAAATGGTTTGAGTCCAAAGGAGTACTTTTAAAAACAGAAGCTGATGGACGTATTTTCCCTCAAACAGATCAATCGGAAACAATCATTCAGGCCTTATTACAAGAAGCTCATAGATTAGCGGTGATTATTAAGCTAACAGAGCATATTGAAACACTCGAACATCATGAATCTTACTTTACTCTGCACACAAAAAAAGATCAGATTTACCAAACCACAAATCTTCTACTAGCTACAGGCAGTAGTCCTCAAGGTTATAAATGGGCAGAACAGTTAGGTCATACTATTCAAAAACCGGTCCCTTCACTATTTACGTTTAACGTTCCTACTTCTTCTTTAAAAGATTTAAGTGGAGTCTCTGTTAATCCTGTTCGCCTGCAAATTCTAGGGACAAAGCTCGTTCAAGAAGGCCCCATTTTAATCACACATTTTGGTTTTAGTGGCCCTGCTATTTTAAAACTATCTGCTTGGGGTTCCAAATATTTGCATGAGCAGAACTATCAAGCACAGTTAATGATTAACTGGGTAACTCTCTCTAAAGAAATCGCCTTTGCTAAATTACAAGAAGCAAAAGTTCTTTTCCCTCACAAAACACTTTTACAAGAAAACCTATTTGACTTACCCAAAAATCTATGGAAGACGTTTTTAGAGATGTTAGGCATCTCCTATAAAAAACGACTTATAGAAATTCCTTTACAAAAGCTAAAAAATCTTGCACAAAAACTTACGGAAGATCGCTACCAAGTTAAGGGGAAAACGACCAATAAACAAGAATTTGTCACTTGTGGGGGAATCACTTTAAAAGAAGTAGATTTTAAAACAATGCAAAGTAAAATATGCCCTCGACTTTTTTTTGCAGGAGAAATTCTTGATATTGATGGAATCACAGGCGGATTTAATTTTCAAAATGCCTGGACAACAGGTTACATTGCAGGAAAATCTTCTTTTTAAGCCGCCTCCTCAAAAGAGTTAACCTCTGATTCTTTTTCATAGAATATTTCTTTAATATCTTTCATCTTATGAGTAGCTAATAAATGAACTTTTGATTTTCTTGTAGATCTCTTAATGGCTGCTTTTTGTATCTTAGGATCTTGTAAAACATGCAATACTGCATCAAAAAATACTTTTCTTAACTGTGGATTACTACGTTCTTTTTTGTGAGGAACTAAATAAAAAAAATGATTTTTTAAACCTTCAAAAAATAGAGCTGCTGCTCTTTGATAGTTCTCTTCTTTTTCTCGGAGGACCCTATAAAATTCTTGCTTGCTCCATCTTCTACTTCCAGGAGCTAATAAACTTTTGTATAGGTAATCAGGATTTACGTTTAAAGGCCATCTTTCATGTGCAGCACAAATGATCGTTTTTATAGAGAATAAAAATACTTTGTTTATTTTTTTGGATTTTTTAAGTAATTGTTTTCTTTTCTTCAAATAACAAATAAAAGCTAATGGTTTCTTAAAAACTGTCTGATTACTTACCGTAGTTTCCCAAATATCTTTTAAATAGAATTGAGTAAACAAGTTATTTGTTTTTTGTAGAGAGTTTCTGATTTGTTGAGAAAGAGATTTTTCTATAGAAAACATAATTAATCCTCTAACTTGAGATAAATTCATCCTAAGTTCTTATACAGTAATACAGCAATATTTGTTGTATTTATTAACAAGTTTATTTTAATTAATTGTTGTTTTCATAATAAAAATTAACTTTTGAAAGTCTGTACTAATCAAAAAAATATTTTACGAGCTATGTTTGTAAAAAAGTGGAAAATCACGTTCTTTAATAAATTTTTCTACCTCTGAAATTCTTTTATAAATAGAAGTAGAAGCTTTTAACTCATCAAACCATAAACCAAAAACGGTTTTTCCTCGAAGATTAAACCAAAAACCAAAGATGTTTTTTTCTGGTACATCATTTGCTTGAGAAGCGCTTATTGCAAAAGCAAATTCTTTTTCTTTTAGATCTTTAAATAAATAATAGGCCCCAACCAAATCTTTATTCATAGATATACAATCTAAAGGGTGATCCTTAAGACATACAGAATATTTTTTTAAGGTTTCTTGATAGATTTTCCATTGATCTAGCCTTCGTGGCTTCCCGTATTTAGGATAAATAATATCAAGTTGTCCTCCTCTAGATAGATACTCTCTAGCAATGATGGCTCGACATAAAACAGTGCCTAAACGCAAGTAATCTTTTTCAATAGTTGTTACCATTAAATCTTTTGAAATCTTCCCTTCTGTACAAAATGGCGTGGCCGGCATAGGGGTATGTATTACTCCTTTCAGCGATGTTAGCTGTCCTTTTTGCAGTTCAGAAGATAGTGTATCCTCAATAATCGCTTGTAGATATACAGCATAAGGCCTGCCTACTTTGTCTGTTTCTTCTATAATTACAAAACCCTCTTGTACAAGCCTAGTCCAAAACTTTTTTAGGCCAGGTTTAAGAATAGAAATAGACTTTGCTATTTTAGGTACATCTTTTATACCAGGTAGATCTTCAAGATGCTCTATAGATTTAATTACTTGCCAATAGATGTGTTGAATTAAAGGGTCTTTATTCCATACAGGATTAGCATCGTCTTTTGCTGCACCATATACAAGACTGGTCCATATGCAGATCGCTATAGTTATTATTGTTAGAACATAACAAGGCTTTAAGTAATTTCTGCTACTATTTCTGGTTCTATCCATAGCCCCTGTTTTTTGATAAGTTCAATTAAGCGATCGTCGGCATCAGCAAAGTCAATATCTTTTTCCACACAGATTTTCCCAAGATAGAGATCGATCTTCCCTGGTTTGGATCCAACATAGCCAAAATCTGCATCTGCCATTTCTCCCGGGCCATTTACAATACAACCCATAATAGCAATTTTCACACCAGGAAGATGTGAAGTACGTGCACGGATACGTTTAGAAACATCTTGAAGATCAAAAAGCGTTCTACCACAACTTGGACAAGAGATAAAATCGGTTTTGAAAGTACGCATTCTTGCAGACTGCAAGATGCTAAAGCTTAAATTTCTTAAGAAATCGATATTATATGGGCCCTTTAGCCAAATTCCATCCCCCAAACCATCGCAAAGAAGTGCCCCTAGCTCTGTAGCGGATTGAATAATAAGGTCTTCTTGAGTACAGTCGTAGCTAAAATGTAAAATAACAGGAATTTGCAGCTTCTTTTTTTGAAGCCAGTCAAAAAATTGTCTACAGTAATGTAATCGATTATCTTCTGGTGCTAAAATAATAAGCGCTGGTTGCATCTCTACAAGTTTTTCCCATTCTACAAGGGAATCATCTTTTATCATAACAGCCAATGAAGACGGTATAAGAGCTAGCTTAGATGAAGCTTCTCCAACTTCTGATAAAGAAACAAGCTTAACTCCACCCTCAATTGAATTGTGGGAAAATACGCTCATTCCCATTTCTTGTAGATTCTTAACAGGAGTATTAAAATCAACGTCTCTATCTAATACAATACAATCAACGCTAGCTCTTTTGAGTTTAGGCAGCCCTAGTTGAACATCACATCCTAATTTTTTATAAAAGCTGCCCTCTTCTATATCACTCTTATTTATACCAACAAGGACTGTTCCATCTCTATGCAAAGAGATATCTCTTAGTAGATTAATTGTGCGCCGCTCTATCTTTTCGATATGGCGATAAGCCTCTTCAAAAGGGAGCATGCCTTGTTTTTTCTCATATGTAGAAGCCAATGTAATAAGACGTTGACAAGGATCAATTTCATACCAAGGATCTTCTGTTAGAGAAACACGAATGGTATCTCCTATTCCATCTAAAAGAAGAGAACCAATTCCCATAGCTGATTTAACTCGGCCATCTTCTCCCTCTCCTGCTTCTGTGACTCCTAAATGCAGTGGATAATCCCAACCTAAAGCCATCATTTCAGCAACTAAAAGCCGATAGGCTAAAATCATTACCTGTGGATTAGATGATTTCATGGAGAACATAAAATCGTGATAGTTATTCTTGCGACACACTCTGGCAAATTCTAATGCTGATTCCACCATTCCCTGTGGTGTATCGCCATAACGGTTCATAATGCGATCTGACAAAGAACCGTGATTTGTACCTATACGCATTGCCCTCTTCAAAACCTTGCATTTTTCTACAAGAGGAGTAAATTTTTCTTCGATTTTTTCTATTTCTTTTGCATAGGAAGCATCATCGTATTCAATCGTTTTAAACGAAGCTCTTCTATCTACATAATTACCAGGATTTACTCGCACCTTATCGACAAAATCAACAACTCTCATCGCCGCAGGAGGGAAGAAGTGTATATCAGCAACAAGAGGAATTGAATATCCTCGTAGAAGAAGCCCACTCTTAATCCCTTCGCAAGCATCGGCTTCTTTCATCCCCTGAACCGTTACCCTAGCAATTTCACAACCTGCATCAGCAAGCCGAACGATTTGATCTATTGTAGCTTCAACATCACGCGTATTAGAGGTAGTCATGGATTGAATACGTACGGGATTATTTCCTCCAACCCCTACATTACCAACCATAACTTCGCGCGTTTTCCATCTCTTTGTTTTATAAGTAGATTCGCAGTACTTAGTCATAGCTTTTAGTCCATATAATATTTTCTTAAGAACTTTATAGAGAAAACCGTTTTAGCTTCTAAAGGTTTAAAAGAGTTATTATTCTTGCACTAATCCACTTCTAGTGCAAGCTTTAGTTTTTGAAGTTAACAGGGGAAATTATTTATGCTTTAAGAATCAAAAGCTCTTAAAGTAATAGAAGGAATCTATTAAAAGATCCCATTATTGCTTTGAAGCTCTATCTATGAGCACGACGCTCTTATGGGATCTCTAATAGGTTATTAAGTTCTGGAAGAGCTTCTCTAAAAGTATCTTTTCCTATTTCCGGATCATTCCAATGCTTTATGTAGTTATACGCTGCATACCCACTAACAACACCGATAGTGAACAGCACCGAGGTTACAAGAAATGGTTTAGAAGCTAAAAAAGAATAAGGACCAAAAAATTGATCGATATTTTGAGCTGTTAAAAGAATGGAAGTAGACCCCATATGGAATGTACTTTGGTAATCATTGATTTTATCTAGATGTTTTTGGTCTTTTACTACCTGGCTAAATACCACCTTTGCTAAAGATCCTAAGCCCTTATATTCATCATTATTTTTAATAATCTCATCAACAGTTTTTTTTGCTTCTAAAGAAGCGAATTTTCTAGGTGAATCTGTTAATTTTTTTATAAAAAAATTAACATTTTGATATTTTTGAGAAGAAACCGTTGTATTGTCTTCGCTTCCATATTTATAGAAAATATTTGTAAAAATCTTCTGTGTTTTTATTAACCTATCGCTTGCTTCATTCTGCAATGAAGAAAACTTATATACTGCATAAAATATGGGCACAATAGCAAGAGGAAGAGCTACCATAGACATAGAAAGCATGCTGTTTAATGCAATGCGTGTAATTACAGAAGAAGCAACAAGAGCAATCATAGTGACCTTGTTATCATAAACTATTTTTGCCCAAGATCGCTGTTCATTTTTAATTTGAAGATTACAGTGTTGTATACAGATTTTAAGATCTTTTTGCTCTTCAGAAGAAAATATTAGCATTAAGTTTGGATCAAATGGATTAATATTAGCAATCATTTGTCCAGTAGTTGTCATAACTCTTCTCTCTTTTTTGTAATAGTCCCTACAATTATACTTCTCATTTCATTAAAGATCTATTTAAAAAGATAGTAATAACATTACTAACTTCTTTAAATATTATATTAAAATATTTAGTGTTATTTTTAGACATAAAAAAACCCTAGTTAGAACTGGCCTAACTAGGGTGGATAGAAAAAAACTTGGCGGCGACCTACTCTTCCATACTCTTGAGTATAGTACCATCGGCGATGAAGAGCTTGACTTCTGAGTTCGGGATGGGATCAGGTATTTCCTCTTCTCTATTGCCACCAAGACTAAATTTTTGTCAGATTCTCTCACTAATGCAAATTGACGCTTGAGTTTGTTAGTTTCCAAAACAGCTATTAGCTGCATCTTCAGTATTCTCCTTAAATTAAGGAAAATAGTGATGATGAAAAAAAAGTAATCAAGCCAATGGACCTATTAGTATTGGTTAGCTCAACACATTGCTATGCTTACACATCCAACCTATCAACCCTGTCATCTTCAGGGGGTCTCATAGGGATATCTTATCTTGAAGGAGGCTTGGCGTTTAGATGCTTTCAACGCTTATCCTTTCCGAACATAGCTACCCGGCTATGCACTTGGCAGTACAACCGGCACACCATTGGTTCGTCCACTTCGGTCCTCTCGTACTAGAAGCAGCTCTTCTCAAATATCCTACGCCCACAACAGATAGGGACCAAACTGTCTCACGACGTTTTGAACCCAACTCGCGTACCGCTTTAATTGGCGAACAGCCAAACCCTTGGGACCTTCTCCAGCCCCAGGATGCGATGAGTCGACATCGAGGTGCCAAACCGCCACGTCGATATGAACTCTTGGTGGCGATAAGCCTGTTATCCCCGGAGTACCTTTTATCCGTTAAGCGACGGCGATTCCACTTTCTACCGCCGGATCACTAAGTCCTACTTTCGTATCTGCTCGACTTGTTGGTCTCGCAGTTAACCTCCCTTATACCTTTACGCTCTATTCGTGATTGCCAACCACGATGAGGGAAGCTTTGAACTCCTCCGTTACTCTTTAGGAGGATACCGCCCCAGTCAAACTACCCGTCTGACAATGTCCGACTGCCGGTTTCACGGCATATCGTTAGATTTTCAACTCTTCAAGACCGGTATTTCAAGGTCGACTCCATTAGCCCTAACGAGCCAACTTCTACGTCTTCCGGTTATCCTACACATGAAAAGTCAAAAGCCAATATCAGAGTATAGTAAAGGTTCACGGGGTCTTTCCGTCTTGTTGCGGGTAAACGGCATCTTCACCGCTACTACAATTTCACCGAGTCTCTCGTTGAGACAGTGCCCAGATCGTTAGGCCATTCGTGCAGGTCGGAACTTACCCGACAAGGAATTTCGCTACCTTAGGACCGTTATAGTTACGGCCGCCATTCACCAGGGCTTTAATTCAATGCTTTGCCAATTGCTTAGCTGACATCTCCTTTTGACCTTTTGGCATTGGGCAGGCTTCACACCATATACGTCGTCTTAGACGACTTTGCATAGTGCTGTGTTTTTGTTAAACAGTCGCCTGGGCCATTTCTCTTCGACCAAGCCTCGCTTCTATTCGCGAAGAATATTACGAATCCTGGCCCCTCTTCTCCCGAAGTTACGAGGGTAATTTGCAGAGTTCCTTAACGAGAGTTGTCTCGCGCGCCTGAGAATATTCATCCCACCCACCTGTGTCGGTTTTGGTACGGTCGCTAAATTACGGCTAGAAACTATTTCTTGGAAGCATCGCGCTACGTTATCAGTTCCCCTTTCGGTTCCCTTTAGTCGCTGCCTAGATTTTTGTCTGCGGATTTTCCTTCAGACCCTCCTCACAGCTCCACGGACATCCAATAGTCCGCACGCTTAACTTACTCCGTCATCTCATCACCATTGCTCTTTAGCGGCGCAGGAATATTTAACCTGCTTCCCATCGCCTACGCTTTTCAGCCTTAGCTTAGGGACCGGCTAACCCAGGGAAGACGAACTTTACCCTGGAAACCTTAGGTTTTCGGCGAAGAGGATTTTCACCTCTTTTATCGTTTACTCATGCCATGCATCTTCACTAGTATGCGCTCCAACACTCCTCACGGTATATCTTCACTGCACATACTACGCTCTCCTACCGCATATCTTGCGATACACCCGCGATTTCGGCTCTATGCTTTAGTCCCGTCTATTATCGGCGCAAAGTTTCTCGATTGGTGAGCTGTTACGCACTCTTTAAATGATGGCTGCCTCTAAGCCAACATCCCAACTGTCTTTGAAACTTCACTTCCTTACTCACTTAGCATAGAATTTGGGGCCTTAATCGGCGATCTGGGCTGTTCCCCTTTTGACTATGTAGCTTATCCCACACAGTCTATCTCCCGGCTTCCTTCTCGGTATTCGGAGTTTGATTCCCTTCGGTAAGGCGGTAGCCTCCCTTGTGGATTCAGTGCTCTACCCCCGAGTCGGTACTGCCGAGGTTAACCCTAAAGTTATTTCGAAGAGAACAAGATATCTCCAAGTTTGATTGGCCTTTCACCCCTATCCACAACTCATCCAAGTCTTTTTCAACAGACACTGGTTCGGACCTCCAATCGGTTTTACCCGAACTTCATCCTGGTCATGGATAGATCACTTGGTTTCGTGTCTAAGCCACACGACTATATCGCGCTATTCACACTCGCTTTCGCTTCGGCTCCAGAACGTTTGTTCTTTAACCTTGCCATGTAGCTTAACTCGCTGGCTCATCATGCAAAAGGCACGCCGTCAGCCATTCACCTTGCGGTGCATAGGCCTTCGACCGTTTGTAAGCTGCTGGTTTCAGTTTCTATTTCACTCCCCTAACAGGGGTTCTTTTCACCTTTCCCTCGCGGTACTTGTTCACTATCGGTCATCGTTTTAGTATTTAGCCTTGGAGGGTGGTCCCCCCAGTTTCAGACCGGATTTCCCGTGCCCGGTCCTACTCAGGTACCTATCTCGCTTATCTCTCCTTTCGCATACGGGACTCTCACCCTGTTCCGTTGGCCTTTCCATGCCATTTTGCTAGGTTCAACTTCGCTTTATAATAGGCCCTACAACCCCAGGAATAAATCCCTGGTTTGGGCTCTTCCCACTTCGCTCGCCGCTACTATGGGAATCTCTTCTAGATTTCTTTTCCTCTGCTTACTGAGATGTGTCACTTCAGCAGGTCTCGCCTCTTTAAACTATGTATTCATTTAAAGATGATAGAGGGCTTCTCTATCGGGTTGCCCCATTCGGATACCTTCGGTTCTACGCCTTTTCCGACTCCCCGAAGCTTTTCGCAGGTTACACGTCCTTCTTCGCCTTTCGATGCCAAGGCATCCACCAACAGCCCTTAGCAGCTTGATTACAAAACTTTTTTGCTGCTAATTTCGAGCTTTCTTCTTCGCCGTTTCTTCTTCTTTCATTCTCAAGCGCCAATTTACATCAGTGAAATCTTTTCCACTTATTTACTTTGCGCTTTATTTGAGATTTCTCTCTGACTAAATTTAGTTTTATCAAGATAACTTTGCTTAACAGCAAAAAAGAAGTGACGTGGACAAAATAGAGCTTGTCTCAACCTTAAGGAACTATTCTAGTCCTTAAAAGGAGGTGATCCAGCCCCACCTTCCGGTAGGGCTACCTTGTTACGACTTCATCCCAGTCATCAGCCTTACCTTAGGCGCCTCTTCCCTTGCGGTTAAGTCAGCGACTTCGGGTAAAACCAACTCCCATGATGTGACGGGCGGTGTGTACAAGGCCCGGGAACGTATTCACGACGTTGTTGCTGACACGTCATTACTAGCAATTCCAACTTCATGTAGTCGAGTTGCAGACTACAATCCGAACTGAGATCGGCTTTATAGGATTTGCTCCACCTTACGGTCTTGCTGCCTTCTGTACCGACCATTGTAGCACGTGTGTAGCCCCAGACATAAAGGCCATGCGGACTTGACGTCATCCTCACCTTCCTCCTAGTTAACCTAGGCAGTCTCATTAGAGTCCCCACCTTCACGTGTTGGCAACTAATGATAAGGGTTGCGCTCGTTGCGGGACTTAACCCAACACCTCACGGCACGAGCTGACGACAGCCATGCAGCACCTATACAAAGGTCCTTTCGGAACACATCATTTCTGATGCTGTCCTTTGCATTTCGAGCCTGGGTAAGGTTCTTCGCGTTGCATCGAATTAAACCACATGCTCCACTGCTTGTGCGGGCCCCCGTCAATTCTTTTGAGTTTCACCCTTGCGAGCGTACTCCTCAGGCGGTATACTTATCGCGTTAGCTACGACACAGCCAGGGTTGAGCCTAACTACATCAAGTATACATCGTTTACGGCAAGGACTACCAGGGTATCTAATCCTGTTTGCTCCCCTTGCTCTCGCGCCTCAGCGTCAGGTAAAAGCTAGAAAACCGCTTTCGCCACAGGTGTTCTTCCACATATCTACGCATTTCACCGCTACATGTGGAATTCCGTTTCCTCCGCCATCCCTCAAGAATTGCAGTTTCAAATGCGGCTCCGAAGTTGAGCTTCGGAATTTCACATCTGACTTTTAATCCCGCCTACGCGCCCTTTACGCCCAATAATTCCGATTAATGCTTGCACCCTCCGTATTACCGCAGCTGCTGGCACGGAGTTAGCCGGTGCTTCTTTACGCAGTACTCTCACATGTATCAGTTATTCACTAATACACTTTGCTCTTGCGCGAAAGAGTTTTACAACCCGAAAGCCTTCATCACTCACGCAGCGTCGCTTCGTCAGGCTTTCGCCCATTGCGAAAGATTCTCGACTGCAGCCTCCCGTAGGAGTTTGGGCAGTGTCTCAGTCCCAATGTTGGCGGTCAATCTCTCAATCCGCCTAGACGTCTTAGCCTTGGTGCGCCTTTACCACACCAACTAGCTGATATCCCATGAACCTATCCTTTACCGCAAGGCCTCTTTACAAGGTCCCCCACTTTGATAGCCAATAAACTCTTATCGGTACCTCATTCGGTATTAGCGCCTGTTTCCAGTCGTTATCCCCAGGTAAAGGGTAAGTTATTCATGTATTACTAACCCTTTCGCCACTAAACTAAAGGTTGCCCTCTAGCCTCGTTCGACTTGCATGCCTCATCCACGCTGCCAGCATTCAATCTGAACCAAGATCAAATTCTCAGAAAAATATTTCTTGAAAATTTGCTCATATTAAAAAAATTAACAGGCAAATAAAATGATTTTATTCATTCCATTTACACAAGCTCTATTTTGCTTGCACGTCACTTCTGTTTTGCTGTTAAACATCTTTTGAACCAATCTCGTTGATTCTATTCCTTTTGCGCTTCTTGTCTTTCACGCTAAGGAAGTAAACAACATACATAATATACCGCTTTTTTCGCAATCGCTTTTCTTGTTTTTATTCGCTTTTTCATAGAGGAAAAAAAATATAAACGCCATTGAATTTAAGCTAAAAAGGGCCTGAGAATTAAATAACTTGCCATCCCTGCCAAGTAGCCCACACCCACAGGAATACTCATTTTTTTAGCATAAGAGAGAAAATCAATCTTTTCGATGCCCATAATAGCAACACCTGCTGATGAACCAATGATTAAAATACTTCCTCCTGTGCCAGCTGCATAAGCAATCATATGCCAAAAAGAAGAATCCATTGGAAATACTTCCAAAGGATACATGCCCATTGTAGCTGCGACTAAAGGAACGTTGTCTATGATTGCAGAAAAAATGCCTAGTAAAGTAGCAATCAAGGCTGGGTTATCAATTGTTTTATTTAACCACTCTGCTACAATTTTTAGCATCCCAGCAGATTGCAATGCTGCTACAGATAGTAAAATCCCTAAAAAAAACAATACCCCTGAAGTATCTACTCGAGTAAGCACATGAGGTACCCTCAAATGCTTTCTTTCCTCATGCGGATAGTGCATTAGGTCTGTAACAATCCATAAAAGAGCTAAAGCTAAAATCACCCCCATGAAAGGAGGAAGCCCTGTTAGCCCTTTAAAAATAGGAACAAAAACCAAACCTCCTATTCCTAAACAAAAGACAACCTTGGCTCCAGGTTCAGCAGGTTCTACTTTTTGTAGATCAGCTGAAGCAAATCTTCCCTTTAATCTTAAAGAATACCAAATAAGAGGAATGAGCAGCGAGATTATCGATGGGATAATTAAGGCTTTTATCACAGAAAAACTAGAAAGCTGACCGTTGATCCAGAGCATTGTAGTTGTAACATCTCCAATTGGTGTCCAAGCACCCCCTGCGTTTGCAGCAACTACGACAATGCAAACCATTAAGAATCTCTCTTTTCTATCAGGGATTAATTTACGTAATAAGGACACTATTAAAATAGTTGTAGTTAGATTATCAAGAACAGCAGAGAGGAAAAATGAAGCGACTGAAATGACCCATAACATTTTTCTTTTAGATCTTGTCCTTAATCGGTCTGTAACTATCTTAAAGCCACGATGAGAATCAATAAGCTCTACTAACGTCATAGCTCCGATTAAAAAGAAGATAATTTGTGAAATCTCTGAAACGTGATGACCCAAACTATATAAGTCAGACGAATTTTTGCATGCCATATAAATCGTCCAACAAATGACGCCGATAAGCAGTGCAACAGCTGTTTTATTTACTCTGATATAATACTCTAAAATAATTGCTAAATACCCCAAGGCAAAAACAACTACAATCAGAAAACATTCCATTTTCTTAAAGCTCCTTGATAAAACAAAATTAATAACTTTTAAGCAATTCCTGCTTGAATAATATCGTGCATACGTAAAATACCTATTACGGTACGATCCTCTAACACAACAGGTAAAATCGTGATATATTTTTTTGGATCTCTTTGCATGAGAGCTAGTGCATCCCAAGCAAGCAAGTCTCTCTTTACAACTACAGTAGAGCTTGTCATTAAATCCCTCATTGATTGCTCTAGAGCAAAAGTGCCCTTCAACTGCAAAGCCCTTCGCAAGTCTCCGTCGGTGAAGATGCCTAGCAGCTTTTTTGTTTTATCCACAATCAAAATTGCTCCACATTTTTTATCAGATAGTTCAAATAAAACATCAATGAGCTTATCTGAGGGATCAGCTAGAGGGATATTTTGATTGCAAAACATCAAGTCTTCTACTTTTAATGTCACCTTTTTACCAATGGAACCAGCAGGATGGTTGAGAGAATACTTGATAAGATCAAATTGGTTTTTATGCATCAAAGAGACAGCTAGAAGATCTCCGAATAATAACTGTACCATTGTAGAAGTGGTTGGAGCCAAGTTAAAAGGACACAATTCTTTTTCAACAGGCAAATAAATAGATAAATCAGCTAAACGAGAAAGACGTGAATCTAGATGAGAAACAACTGCTACAATGGGTGTTTTTCTTTTTTTAGCAAAAGGGATTAGATGTAATAGCTCTTCTGTTTCTCCACTACGACTGAATAATAAAAGTAAATCCTTCTCGGATAAGATCCCTATATCTCCATGTAAAAAATTAGTGGGAGGAAAGTATAATGCTTTTGTTCCTGTAGAAATAAGCGTCATTGCAATTTTTTCAGCAATAATTCCACTTTTTCCAACCCCTGTAAGGACCAATAACCCCGATACTTTGCCACATTGTTTGATTACTTTTTGCAGCTGCTCTAAAGGCAAGTTGGTAAAATAATGCGCTAAATATTGCTTCTGTCTATCGAGTATTTCTTGTATTTCTTGTATTTCTTGCATAAAAACTTTTGTGTTTGTGTATTTGACAGTATATGCAAATCCTATTTTTGCTTGAAGTCTTCAAAAAAAAGCCGTAAAAGATAAACTTTTTAATCGAGGTAATAATGAGCAAAAAAATTCCTATAGCAGTAGCTCATGGTGACGGAATTGGACCTGAAATCATGAAAGCCACCTTACATATTCTACAAGAAGCAGGTGCTCCTTTAGATATTCATTCTATTGAAATAGGAGAACAAGTATACAACAAAGGTATTCTAACAGGAATTGCATATAACTCTTGGGAAATATTACGTAACACAAAAGCTTTTTTAAAAGCGCCTATTACTACCCCACAAGGTGGTGGGTTTAAAAGCTTAAATGTAACTATTCGCACTACTTTAGGATTATATGCGAATATACGTCCATGCATCTCTTATGCGCCTTTTATTGCTACAAAACACCCTAAAATGGATGTAGTTATTGTAAGAGAAAATGAAGAGGATTTATATGCAGGAATTGAATACCGCCAAACGCAGGATGTATATAAATCACTTAAAATTATTTCTCGTCCTGGCTCAGAAAAAATTATTCGTTATGCTTTTGCATATGCTTCCCACCATAATCGAAAAAAAGTAACTTGCTTTACAAAAGATAATATCATGAAATTCTCCGATGGATTATTTCATAAGGTATTTGATGAAATTGCAAAAGAATATCCCCATATTCAGAATGAACACTGGATTGTAGATATTGGGGCTGCTAAATTAGCTGATACCCCGGAAATATTTGATGTCATTGTCATGCCTAATCTTTATGGAGATATTCTCTCTGATGTAGCAGCTCAAATTTCTGGATCAGTTGGAATTGCAGGCTCTGCCAATATTGGTGATAGAGGTGCGATGTTTGAAGCAATTCACGGCTCTGCTCCAAGAAGAGCTGGACAAAATGTAGCGAATCCTTCTGCTCTTCTCTTGGGAAGCGTACTCATGCTCCTTTACTTGGAAGAGACTCTATTAGCTGAAAGGATCCATAATGCATGGTTGAAAACAATAGAAGAAGGGTTTCATACATATGATATTTTTAAAGAGGGGGTTAGCAAGTATAAAATGGGGACACAAGAATTTGCTTCACAGGTAATCAAATTCTTAGGCGAAAAACCGCAGCATTTGACTCCTGTTACTTATCAAAATAAGAATAAGTTTCAGACTATTCATACTCATACTCATTCTACTGCCGCGAAAAGAGACCTCATTGGTGTTGATGTTTTTATCTACGCTAATCAAAATCCTGTTAAAGCGCTTACAACAAATAAATGGAATGCGCTTATCTTACAAATGATCAGTAATAGAGGAGTCAAGATCTGGCCCGATGGACAGCCAGAAACTTTTTGTATTGATCAATGGCGTCTACGCTTTTTATCTGAAGATAACTCATGCATCGCAAAAGAGAGCGTTCTTGCCATCTTAGAAGAAGTATCTCAAGCAGGGTTTGATAGCACAGGCTCAGAAAACCTTTATCTTTTTGATAAAAAGCCTGGCTTTTCTTGACTCAAAAGAAAAATAAGTGGCCTTAAAGGCCACTTTCTTGTTGTAATTTCTACTTATTTTCTTTAGAAGTTAACTGCTGATATCTCATCAAAGTTATATTTCTTTAAACCTTCTAATTGTTCTTTAGATCCCGGATTGAGCAGTTTGCTAAAATGCAATTTTGATTTATCGTAACCCTCTATTAATTTGTATGACGAGGGTTATCATGAGTGTACATACACAAGTAGAACGATTAGATCATTTAGGTGTTATTGCAGGTGTTATTCAACCCGGATTGAGCAGTTTGCTAAAGGTGAAAAAGAAGTCTTTAAGATCATGTTCATGTGTGATCTTATCTAGTACTATGTGATCTGATTTATAATGGGACTTATTGGGAAAAATGACGTAATCGGCAATAGCTAGAAAAATAATTTCTTTAAGATCATGATACTCTTCTCCAATTCTGGCTTGATCGCCATAAACTTTAGCTGCATAGTACTGTGCTCTTTTTTCAAATCCTTTAGTCGCTGATACCTGCATTTCGATGATGTATTTTACTCCTTCTTTATCTTTGCATAAAACATCAACAATGCTTTGTTTTTGTATAGCGGTTTCAGGATTTAAAATGGTGGGTAAAAACTCTACATCTACAATAGGGTTTTTTTTAAAGGAACCCAGGATGTCATTTAAAAAATGGATCAGAATATCTTTATTTTTTTCTGAACCAAAGATCTTCTTAAAAGCGATATCGTTTTTTGGATCTAAATATCTGAAAAATGCTATATTTAAGTCTCCTTCAATGAACTGATGCTATCTGCTATTCATTGTACAATGAGTGGTTTTTTTATTTCAAATGCAAGCATGCCACAAGAGACCTAACACCAACTGCATTTCTTTGGAGACGAATGTAATTTTTTTAATAAAAATTTATTGATATTTAATAAATGACAATATAGTTTTTTCTATAAAAAATCATCATGAATCTTTAAGGAGAAACCTATGTTGGAAACGATTCATTCTGTAACACAATCCATAAATTCTTTTATCAGACCTATGGGATTATCCCTTTGCAATCAACAACAAATAACAGCTCGAATTGCTCTGCTAGCTCTTGCAGTTTTAAATCTTCCTATTGCAGCTAAGGCTTTTTTAGGATCAAATGAGGATTTCTCAGAATCAAATGAAGCTTTCTCAGATTGTGTCCAAGGATGTAGACAATATAATATGACACAGAGCGGCTATTGTATAAGGGATTGCATGACCCGACATCTGCTCTAAAGACGGCAGGAAGATATAAAGAGGACTAAAATTGAATTTTAGTCCTCTTTATGCAAGCAATCCTAGTTAAAACCAGATTAAAGATTAGAGCCCTTTATCCATTTCTAAGTGGTGCTTTAGTGCGTTTAAGAAAGCACAACCATACATGCCATCGAGCACACGATGATCAAAGGTTAAAGAAAGATTAACCATATTGCAAATAGCAAGGCTATCGTCTTCTCGAGGAACTACTTTTTTATAGCTAGCACCTACACCAATGATGGCAACTTCAGGATATCTAATGATAGGAATTCCAATCTGCACACCAGACATACCAAAATTTGTAATGGTGATTGTCCCCTCAGTTACATCACTAGGTATTAATTTTCCCGTCCGAGCTTTATGAGATAACTCACTGATTCCTTGAGCAATTTTCGGAAGAGGTAAATCTTGAGCTCCTTTTAAAACAGGTACAAGCAATCCCTGTTCAACACTAACTGCAATCCCTAAATTAATAAACCTCTTCATTAAAATGGTGTCTTTATCTAGAGAAGAATTTAATAAAGGAAATTCTTGGAGAGCTTTAATTAAAGCTCTAGCAATAAAACTGGTTAAGGTAAGTTTTGCTTGATATTTCTCTAAAAAACTCTGCTTTTCTTTTTGGATACATTGCATCACATCTGTAATATCTATTTCTGTAATCAGCGTAGCATGAGGGGCTTCATAAAAAGAGCGAACCATATTATCTGCTATCGCCTTGCGCATACCGGTCATCTGCAATCTTTCTATGGGCTGTAAAGAGCTTTCTTCTTTTTCAGTTCTTTTTTCTAAATAAAGCTCTAAGTCTCGTTTGGTAATTCTTCCTCCAGATCCTGTTCCTATAATTTTTTGTAATTCTTCCAGATTTAGTTTATTTTCTCTAGCTAATCGTAAAAGAGCAGGTGAAAAAAAATCTTGATTTTGCTCAGCGCTGATTGAAACTGGAGAAGGGGTATTTTTTTCTAGATTTTTTTTTGTTTGCATAGCTTCTGTAGAAATAGTCGCTAAAAGTTCCCCTACTTGAACCTCTTGATCCACTTTTGCACAAATTTCTTGTAAAACGCCTGCTATAGGCGATGGGATCTCACTATTGATTTTATCGGTAGAAACTTCTAATAAAGGCTCATCCAATTGAACCACTTCTCCTTCTTTCTTAAACCATTGCACTATAATAGCGCTATGAATACTCTCCCCTAGTTTAGGTAATAGTACTTTTATCTCTTCGCTCATCGATGCCCTTTATTTGAAAAAATTTCTATTTTATCTAACATCTCTTGCCAGATAGTATGTCCTGCTACAACCTCTAATTCTACACGTAAAGCAATTACAGGTATACAGCATCCAAAAGAAGATAATTTAACCCAATCCTTTTCTGTGCATAAAATCATTTCTGCTGCCTTATCCTTACATCTTTTAGCAAATAAATTAAGCTCGTTTAGCCCAAAAGGCATATGGTCTGGTAGAAATACATGATCTACAATACTACATCCTGTTTCTCTTACGGTTTGCAAAAACCGCTCTGGCCTACCCAAAGCACAAAATACCCCTACTTTTTTTCCAGCCACTTCTTGTGCGTCGCAAACAACTACTTTCATGCCAATAACCGGCGCTAAGCTATATAAAGATATTTTTTTTTTCAACTCTTCATACCGACAAACTGAATCCACATGATTGGCAATAATCCAATCAGCTCGATGTAATCGGGAAGGAGCATCACGTAATAAACCACTTGGCAAAAACTTTTTTTGACCAAAAGGATCTTTTGCATCGATCATAATAATTTCTAAATTACGCGCTAAGCTTCGATATTGCATCCCGTCATCTAGTAGTAAACACTGCATTTTTTCAGCAACTGCTTTATATCCACTCTCAATACGATTTTTGCCGACCCAAATAGGCACTGAGGTTGTCTTTGCTAAAAGATAAGGTTCATCTCCACAATATTGAACCGGTAGAACACAACCTTTTCCGTCAGAAATTTTTTCTACTCTGCCAGAGGCTTCAATCTTTGAAAGAAACCCTCTTGTAAGAACAGCTAATCTGAGTTTCGGATCAAGATGCTTTATGAGCTTTTGAATCAGCGGCGTTTTACCGGTTCCTCCAGCCGCAATATTCCCAATACTGACTACAAAAACAGGTAGCTTATGTACTTTGCAAAAGCCCCTGTCATAAGCTAAATGTCTTAAGCGTACCCCTAAAGAAAAAAAAGTACTTATCAAAAAAAAGAACGGAATAAGAAAAAAAGGTTTTTTCTCTTTTTGAATAACTCGAAACAAATATCGTTTTACATTTTTAAGAAGAAACACAAACAGCTCTTGGCTCTGTTTGAAAAAGCAGCATCTCTACTTGTTCTATAATAATATGAATAGCCGTCATATGGGCTTCTTGAATCCGGTCTGAAAACTCAAATCCGGAAACGATCCATTCCAGATCAGCCATTCCTTTTAACTTACCTCCTGTCTTACCAAGAAAAGCAATTGTTTTTAGACCTTTTTTTTGTGCCGTTAACATAGCTTTAAATAGATTTATGGAATTACCACTTGTTGTTAAAGCAATAAATAGATCTTCTGGTTTAGCAAAAGCTTCTACTGCTCTTGCAAAAACAAAGTCAAATCCCATGTCATTTGCTGTACAACTTAAATGACCTGGATCGCTTAAAGCAATAGCTGGTAGAGCTTTTCTTGGATAACGAAATTGTCCTGTTAATTCTTCTGCAAAATGCATAGCATCACATAAACTTCCCCCATTACCTGCAATCAATAATTTACCACCTTTTGTAAAACACTCAGCAATTAATTGACTGGTATTTTTTATAAAGCTCATGCTTTTTTCTTCTCTTAGAAGTACAATAGCTCGTATTGCTTCATCAACTGCATGCTCAATTTCTTTTTGCATAATAAATTACTCTTTTTATGAGGCAATTATAAAAGGGCCCTTGTATTATAGTAAACCTACTTAAAGCATTTTTTAACAATTATGATCTTATTATATCCCCCTGTAAAAATCGCTGTTATCGGAGCTACCGGTATTGTTGGAAGAGAAGTACTGAATCTTTTAGAAAAACGTCATTTTCCCATGGAAACACTCCACTGTTTTGCTTCTTTAAGTTCAAAAGGCAAATCTATTCTATTCTCCGGGAAAAATATTCCATTAGAAACTCTTTCCGAAGATAAATTACATGGTATCGATCTAGCTATTTTTTGCACAAAAAAAGAGGTTTCCAGTAAATGGATCCCCTATCTTGCTAGGCAAAAGACCATTGTAATCGATAACAGCTCTGCTTTTAGACTTGATCCAGATGTGCCTCTTATCATTCCAGAGATTAATCTAAAAATGCTAGCTAAACATAATTATGTTATTGCTTCTCCTAATTGTTCTGCATCGATTATGTTAATGGCTCTTTTCCCCTTGCATCAGTACATTCCTATTCAAAGAATTCAGGCAGCCACTTACCAAGCAGTTAGCGGTGCTGGATTTCACGCTATGCAAGAATTAACCTCTGCTACACAAGCTGTATTAGAAAAAAAGCCCCATACGCCAAAAGAGTTTCCTTTTCCATCTGCATTTAATCTTTTTTTGCACAACTCTGCACTAAATGCAGATGGCTATGTTGACGAAGAACTAAAAATGTTACAAGAAACTCGAAAAATTCTTTCTAATCCTCATATTCAAGTAAATGCAACCTGTGTACGTGTTCCTGTTTTACGAGCACATTCTCAGGCTTTAAATGTCACATTTACTCAAGAGATCTGTCCTAAAAAAGCTTATGAGCTTTTAGAAAAAGCGCCTGGTGTAAAAGTATACGAAGAACGCTCAAAAAATCGCTTCCCTATGCCTATTGACGCTGCAGGGCAAGATGATGTGTACTGTGGAAGAATTAGAAAAGATCTTTCCTGCGCTAATACTTTAGATCTTTGGGTGGTAGGTGATCAAATATTAAAAGGAGCTGCTTTAAATACTGTACAAATTGCAGAACATCTTTTAAAATGAAATACTTTTTTTAAAAAATTATGGAGCAAACAATGAAATTATTTTCTACATGCGCAGTAATATTAGCTATATTCTCTTGTTCTTTTGGCTGCTCTTCTCCTAAAGATCAGTTGCCTTCTAAAGAAGCCTTGCTGAATTGTGAAAAAATAGCAGACACCATTACAGAAAAGACAGCAGAAAAATTGAAAGAGCAAAAAAATCTCCACCTAGTAACAACAGGTAGAGTGACGAAAGATGATATACGAATGATGTTAATGGGTTTTCATCTCTATACAGAACAAGAAGTGGATGTAAAAGAAGCTAGAGAGTTGCTTGTCTATGCTGTCAATGAGTATTTATTAGATATTAACAGCAATGAAGAGATAAGGCCCTGTCTTCATGAATATCCTTTTACCGCAAAAAACGTAGAGATAAGAATTTGGGTTTATAATCCAGAGCGTATTAAGATTGGTTATATCTCAGCTATTAATGGGCTTTTAACTTACCAGCTAGATCTTCCTGAAACGCAGTCCAGGCAGGATATTTGTAAGGAATCTTATGAGGAAGCTTTACAGGCTACTTTTTCTCAAGAAAATGATAATTAAAATAATTCCTGCCAATCCGATAGCATTCCTTCACATGCAATTACTTCTTGTGTAATAGGATGAGGAAAACTCATACAGGCATGATGCAATGCAATCTTCTGTTTGGGTAAATGCTTCTTGCTTCCATACTTGACATCTCCTAAAACAGGAGATCCTATAGCGGAAAACTGCACACGGATCTGATGATAGCGTCCTGTGTGCAGTTTTATTTTCACTAATGAAAAATCTCCCTTCTCAGCTATAATAGAATACTCAAGCTGAGCTAATTTTCCTTGAATATGGTTGGATTTTACTATCTTAGCACGATGATTTACATGGGTTAATGTATGTTCTAGCTGCTTTAAGGTTTTTAGATTTTCACTTGTTTCTACCCAGGCAAAATACGTTTTACTCATTTGCTTTTCACGCATACTCTGCTGCAGCCGAGTAAGAGCTTTAGATGTTCTTGCAAATAAAACCAAACCGCTAACTGGCTTATCTAAACGATGAATACATTCTAGGTAAACTTCCCCCGGTTTTTTATATTCTTTTTTAACCCAGGCTTTTGCCAAATCTGTTAAGTTATCTTTTATGGGATAGTGAGGTTGCGTGCTTAAACCAGCAGGCTTCATAACTACTAAAACATGATTATCTGAGAAAATGATCTGCATTTTTTCCTTTGCGTTGTCGAATAACTTCGTATAACAAGAGTGTAGTAGCTGTTGCTACGTTAAGAGAATCGGCTATGCCATGCATAGGGATACGAACACAAATATCAGCTTGCTCCATCCAAAAATCAGATAGTCCCAATTGTTCGGTTCCAACAGCAATTGCAATAGGCCCTGTTAGATCTACTTGAGTAAAATCTTGAGAAGCAGAAGGAGTTGCTGCAATAATTTTAATTTTATGCTCACGCATTAGATTTAAAACCTCTTGACTTGTAGCTTCTACTACTGAAGTGGTAAATAATGTTCCTACGCTAGCACGTACAACATTGGGATTATAGATATCTGTACAGCGATCACACACGATCACTCCATCTACTCCTGCTGCATCTGCCGAACGCAAAATAGTGCCTAGGTTTCCTGGTTTTTCAATTGCCTCAGCAATGACCACAAAAGCTGTAGGACTAAATGAAATGGAGTGAAGTGGATCATGCATTTGCTCTGCTATAGCTATAAGTCCATCTGGACGATCCCTGTAAGAAATCTTTTTAAAAACAGATTCAGAACAATGGTAAATAGGAGCTTGAGCTTGTTTAATCAGCGCTTTCTCGTTTGTTCCTAAAAATAAAGCAGGGCAAATAAATAAAGAGGTAATCTTTATCCTAGCTTGCACAGCTCTAGATAATTCCCGATATCCCTCAATGAGAAAAAGATTTGTTTGGTTGCGCGTCCTGCGATTTGCTAGTTGCATTGCTAGCTTAATCTTAGGATTTTGCATGCTTGTAATTTCTTCTATCATGGTAACCACCAAGCAAAACTTCCATAAGGAATAAAAAACCCATTTTCAGAGGGTAATAAGAGCTCATTGCTCTCAATTTTTCCTTTAGGCAATAATTGTTTCATTAAATTCTGGATGACAATGGGAGTAATTCCAGGCGTATGGGTAGTAAATAACAAGAAAAGAGCATCTTTACTCAAAAGATTTTTACATAACTCTAGCAATTCTATAAGATCTTCTTCAATTTTGAAAATTTCTCCCTTATTCCCTCTACCAAAGCTAGGAGGATCTAAAATGATTGCTTCATAAAAAGAGCCTCTCTTGATTTCTCTTTTAAGAAATTTCTTCGCATCTTCTATAATCCAACGAATAGGTTTATCTAGAAAATGATTTAATCCTGCATTCTCTCTAGCCCAACTCACCATCCCCTTTGAGGCATCAACATGGCATACTTTAGCCCCTGCTTTTGCACAAGCTAAGGTTGCACCTCCTGAATAAGCAAATAAGTTGAGAACTCGCGGCTCTTTTCTTAAGACAAGTAACTTTTGCATGGAGGCAAAAAGAAGACTATGCTCCGGAAAAACACCTAAATGACCAAAGTCGGTAGGGGCTACCTTAAAACGTATACCCTCAATAGTTACGATCCAATCTTTAGGCAAAGATCTCTTATATTCCCAGCAATTTCCTTCATCTCGAGAAAAAATAGCATCAGCCTCCCACTTCTTAAGAGAAGGTTTCCAGATTGCTTGAGAACAGGGCCTTATTAAAGTAAAAACGCCAAAACGCTCCAACTTTTGTTGATTGCCGCTATCAATTAGAGAATAAGACATAGAAACTCTTTTAGATTAAGCCAATTATTTTAGCATACTAAGTGATTCTTCACTAGTTAAAGAGAGGTAAAGGGTGGCGGTATATTTTTAGCTAACTTACGCCATAAAATACCAAATAAAGAATAGGCTGTTTTTAAAATAATTGTTTGACGATCTCCTGTAATCTGCAATCTAAAAACATATGGACTGTTCCCTTTTTCTTGAATAGCAGCCCACATAGTCCCTATCTTCTGATTAGAAGAATCACTTGTAGGGCCTGCTATGCCTGAAATGGCCAACCCTACATCTGCTTGGCTTTTTTCTAAGGCTCCGTTTAGCATAGCAAGAACACATTCAGCACTAACTGCTCCTTTTGTTTCTAAGATTTCCTTAGGCACATCTAGTATGTGCTGTTTAAGATCAGAAGAATAGGTTACAAAAGAACCCAAAAAGAATTCCGATGCTCCTTTAATAGCTGTGAGCAGACTTGCCATGGTTCCCCCTGTACAAGATTCTGCTAAAACAAGCGTTTTTTTTTCTTGGATAAACCAGCTGTGAATCGCTTCTTCAATTTTACCTGTTGTTGCTGTGTACAAAAAAGAATCTAATTGGGTTTTCAGCAATTTTTCTGCATATTCCAATGAAGCTTTATTTTCGCTAGATAACATAATAGTAACGTTAGAATAAGAGGGATAAATACCAATTTCCAATTCAGGTAATTGGGTTTGCAGCTCTTTCAGCATGGGATTAATCTGGCTTTCTTGAAAAAAGCACGCATATAAACAGACTATGTATTTATGCAGGGGAGGATGTCTTTTTTGAAGAATAGGAAGAAATGTATTCACAAACATAGGTTGCATCTCTTCCGGAACACCGGGGAAACAAACCACAATTTTATCATTTGTAGAAAAAAGCAGCCCGGGGGCTGTTCCCACAGAATTGAGCAAAGGTTGAGCTTTTTCTGGAATTGTAGCTTGATCTTGCAACGTATCTAACTCTTTTCCAAATCGTTTCTGTAAATCAGTTGCTACTAGGGCATTTACAGATAACTTACAATTAAACACTTCAGCTACCACTCTTCTAGTTAGATCATCTAAGGTAGGCCCTAAACCCCCTGTAATAATGACAAGCTCCGAGCGTTGCTGCGCTTCTTTTAGTCCTTCTTTTAATATCTGAAGATCATCTGGAAATGTTGTATGACGCTCTACTGCATAACCGAATCTAAATAAATGAGCGCTGATAAATGCTGCATTACTATTTACTGTACGTCCATCCAAAAGCTCTTTGCCAATAGTAATGATTTCAATTTTCAATTCAGACATAGCACTTTCATTCCTAGCTCTTGTAATTGTGGATGCAAATGAATCCAACTCATACATTTTTTCCCTATTCTAATAGTAGCGTTGATTCTCTCTTCTTCTATCAAAAAGGGGGTGGGAATAGTGAACTGTCGGACCCATTTCATTAAAAGAGCAAATAATTCCGTATTGGGAAACAAATCGCTCTTAATAACTCGCATGATTTCTTTTGTCTTAGGATCCTGATAAAACTGCGGATAAGAAAATTGAATTCCCCAACTAACGGTTTTCTGACCTAAAACCATGGGGTAAAATACTTTCTCTATAGAAGAGAATAAAAATTGATGCATTTGCATTTGAATAACTGGTAAAATTGGCTTGATCAAAAGCCTTTCTTCTGACACAGGCATTGCATAAAATATTTCTTTAGAACGCGTCATTGCACAAGAAAAACATTCTCTAAAATAACTATCTTGAGCAATCTTTCCTTTCTTTAATAATTGAATATACTCCAAATAAACTTGAAGAAAATCATTTTGTGCCAATAGAGCGCTTTGTTCTTTTACAGGTTTGCTAACCGCTATTAGATAAAAAGGCTCTAGCTTCTTGAATAACTCTACGATCTCTTCTTGGTCTAAAAGAATCTGTACTTTAATCCACTTGGAAACCTGAAGAAGGCCTTCTTGACTAGGAGAACTGATGCGAAAGGTGGTCATTTTAAAGAGCTCGCAACCGTTTTAGAGCGGGCCGTCTCTAATAACATCATTAAAATTCCGCAAAAAATAGCTGCATCTGCGATATTGAAGACAGGATAAATGTATCCCCAAAAAATAAAACAAAACATATCAATTACATGACCGTAAATAATACAGTCGAAAACATTCCCCACAGCTCCTGCTAAGATCATAACTAAACAGACTCTGCGATAATCACTCATTTGCCTTATATACAAATAATAGCCAAGAGCTGCGATAATAAAAATCCGAATAGAGACTAATAAAAACTGATAGTTAGCAAAAAGCCCCCACATAGCGCCTTTATTGATTACATGCGTAATTACAAACTCTACACCGAACTCATGAAAAATCCCTACTCCTCCATAAGGAAAATAAGAGAAGTTCATTGGCGTAACAAAGCAATGCACATACATTTTTAAAAGCGCGTCAAATAGAAAAATAGATATTGCTAAAAGACTTAACTTCCAACTAACCTTAAAGGCCATTTACAACAATCCTTTTTCAAGCATCTCTTGTGCTTTTACAGTTGTATTTGCATAAGGAATTGCTTCTAATCTTTTCAAAGGAATCTCCTCGCCTGTAAGATCACAAGTGCCATAAGTTCCTTGATCAATCTTATCCAAAGCGATTTCAATCTTCTGCAAAATTTCTCGCTCATTCCCACTTAGCTGCAGATTAATTGTTCGATTAAAATCATCGGTTCCTTCATCCGCTTGATGTTGAGAATACCCTTTAATTTCATCAGTTGCTCTTACATCTTCTATCGTATCACGAATGAGATGTGTCATTTGAGCTTTTAACTCCTCTAGACGATTTTTAAAATTAGTGATCTGTTCCTTAGTTAATGCCATAAATATCCTCTTTTTTTATATTTCTGTTGAGTGAACCGTATCTTTGGGGCTAACATCTTCAATGGCATCGATAAGTTCATTGACATCTTTAAATCGCCGATAAACGCAAGCAAATCGAATGTAGGCAATGCTATCTAGTTCTTGTAAATGCTGCATTACAACTCCCCCTAACTCTGAAGTAGTGACCTCTCTAATTTGACGCTCCATTAAATCAGAGGTAATTTTATAAGCCAAAGTTCTTAACTGATCATGACTAATGCGCGTATGGCGACAAGCTGCGTCTAAACCTTTAATCAGTTTGTCCTGACAAAAATCTTCATATCGTCCATCTCTTTTTTTTACTTGAATAGTTAAATCTACTGTTTCAAAAGTGGTAAAACGCCGTAAACAACATAAACACTCTCTTCTTCTACGAACAGCATTACTCTCCGCTACGTTTCGAGAATCAGTAACTTTTAACTCTTCACAAGCACAAAATGGACAATGCATAAGTTATATCACGCTTAAATTTTTTATAGAGCCTAGAAAAATTTTACCTATTCTGATGCTTTTATATACATAACAAGTTTTTTTATTTTTTTACCTATTATCTAAAGTTCCATTTTACCCCAAAAACAGATTCCAATCAGCCTGTTTTTTTGCGTTTTTTAAATATTTAATCCTTCTAAACACACAAATTGCTTTTAAAACAAGCTTTAATTTATGAAATTAAAAAAACAACATACTCAGATCTTTTTTTTGCTTAAATTTTGTTTGCTAACAATAAGAGTCTTAAATTACAAAAAATAAGATATATAAGGGTTATCTAACTTTTAAACTCTATCTATAAAATTTAATGCATTTTTTTAATCAATATTTACTAATAAAAAAAAATCAATTAGAGAGGGCTTTTATGACTTGTGAATTAAAACCACTACACTCCTTATCTTCAGTAATAGTTAGTATTCCTGTTCAAACCACACCGACTATACGTAAAACCGCGATTCTGGCGGCAAAGATCATAGGCTTGCTAACCGCTGGGGCAGGGATTGGGTATCTAATAGCCTTCAAAACAATTGAAAATGCATCCTACTTGGAAAATTCCCCTATTACTACAAGCAGCCCTGAAGACTCTTTTTGGGATGGCTGCTGTCGCCCTTTATTTGATTTTATAGGGTGTCTTCAACAAAGGGGAATCCCCAACTTTTCCTATATTTTAAATCAATGTCCCTCATCGCCTAATTGCGATCCTTAAAAAAGAAAATTATCTATCTGGCGTTAAAGCAAGCTCCTTGATTTAAATTTATTAAGGATATTATAATAACCATTATAAGAGGTTTTTCCTTATAAAGGATATAATAATGACCGTATTTATGCTAACCCCTTGGGAAGTTCAAAAATACATTGCAAAACAAGCTAAAGAAAAGCGCTTATCTCTTAATTTTAGCCAAAAAACCTTATCAGATCGCTCTGGAGTCAGTTTTGGGGTACTAAAAAAGTTTGAACAAACAGGAAAAATATCCCTTGAGTCCCTTCTTAAGATTGCACTTGCACTAAGCGGCCTTGAAGAATTTAAGGATTTGTTTAAGCAGAAAAAACTAGAGCAATTAGCATCACTCGATGAGCTGCTTAAAAGCAAAAAACGTAAAAGAGGTCGAAAATGACCTTTCAAAATACATCTGTAGTCCATGTATATTTTATACGCGGACAAGAGAAACTCTCCATGGGAAGACTTGTCCTAAAAGATCGAAGAATATTTTTTGAATATACCCTAGAATTCATTAAAACTGGATTAGAATTATCACCGCTTAAATTACCTCTCCAATCGGGTATTATCCTATGTGAGGATAGAGTTTTTGAAGGTTTATTTGGCGTATTTAATGATAGTTTGCCCGATGGATGGGGAAAGCTACTTCTAGATCGTAAGTTAATGAGCTTGAGTCTGAACCCTGGCGATCTTTCACCTTTAGATCGTTTATGCTATGTGGGTAAAAACGGGATGGGAGCCTTGGTGTATGAACCAGAAATAGAAGGAATGAAGCCACTTTATCACGCAAATTTGGATGAGATTGGTAATGAAGTAATGCAGTTTCAAGAAAACGAAGATAATCGTTTCGTTGATGATTTACTAGCTATGAACGGCTCCTCTTCCGGTGCACGTCCTAAAATTATGATGACCATAGATAAAGAAGACTATCTTATTAAATTTCGCTCTTCTTCTGACCCCAAAGATATTGGGCTCATAGAATATGCCTATCATTTAATGGCTAAAGCAGCTCATCTCCCTGTTCCAGAGGCAAAACTTTTCCCGTCTAAAAAAGAACCAGGATATTTTGGTGTAAAGCGATTCGATCGTGTGGCTGGTAGACGGGTACACATGCATACAATCAGCGGCTTACTCCATGCAGACTATCGCTTCCCAAGCCTTGACTACGAAACTATTATGAAGGCAACATTGTGGCTTACTAAAGATTCCCAAGAAGGTGAAAAACAATTTAGAGCAGCTGTTTTTAATGTTTTAAGTCATAACCGTGACGATCATGCCAAAAATTTTTCTTTTTTGATGGATGAAAAAGGAACATGGCGAGTCTCACCTGCTTATGATTTGACCTTTTCATCGGGCCCCGGCGGAGAGCACTGCAGCATGATTATGAGAGAGGGCAAAAATCCAACGCTTTATCATCTACTAAAGCTTGCAGAGATAAGCAACATTAGAGAACAAAAAGCCCTGCAAATCATTGATGAGGTAAAAATGGCGGTTGCAGAGTGGGGAAATTTTGCAAAAGAGCTTGGGGTAAGCCCCGATTCCCTCAAAATGATTCAATTAGCTCTTAATCGTGTTGCAAAAAATGTATTTTCTTAAAAATTTTTTACCCAAACATTTTCTTCAGAAAAGCTTATAATGAGGCAAAAAAAATAAAAAATAGATTTTTTATTTGCCTCATTTGCCTCATTTAATGCATAATTAAATTAATTTGAGGCAAATGAAGAGAGAATATGAATGTAGTTCGCTATCCTGAGTCGGAATCAGCTTTATTAGAGTTTAAAAGAGAAGTTCCAAAAAATGAACAAATTATTAAAACCATCATCGGTTTTTGCAATCAAAAAGGAGGAAGACTTATACTTGGCGTCGATAACAATCGAACAATAGTAGGGCTTCCTGAAGATCAAATAAATAAGCTTCTTGAGTCTCTAAATCATTCTATTTATGAAGCTTGTTATCCACCAATCATTCCTTTAGTAGCTGCTCAAGTGTTTGGAGATAAAACTGTATTAATTATTTCTGTGTCATCAGGAATGAGTAAACCTTATTTCAGGAAGTCTGAAGGAATAGAGAAAGGAACTTATGTTCGCGTAGGAAGAAGCACAGTACATGCCACTCCTGCTATGATTGAAGAACTAAAATGGCAATCACATAGAATAGATTTTGAAAAACTTCCAGTTTACAATGCCCCTCTTGACACTCTTGATAGTCAATTAATTCAAAATTTTCTTGATGCTAGAAAAAATCAAGCATCTGCAAGAGTGACTCAAGACGTCTTGCGTTCCTATTCTTTAGTTATTGAAGAGCATTCCGAGCTCTTTCCCACTTATGCAGGTATATTGAACTTTGGAAAGTCTCCTCAGTTTTTTCTTTCAGAAGCGATGATCATTGTGAGCCATTTCCGAGGTGTAGAAGGCAGAAACGCTATTGCATCCATAGATTGTGAAGGCACTCTTTTAAACCAATTTCAGCAGGCCCATCATTTTGTTCTTAATCGTCTTTCAAAGTCATTTTCTGTTGAAGGAGTTATAAGGAGTGAAAAATTGGAAATTCCAGAAATTGCCTTTAGAGAAGCATTAATAAACTTATTAATCCATCGAAATTATCATATCCAGGCTCCATCTAAGATTGCTATATATGACGATCGTTTGGAGTTATTTAGTCCCGGTAATTTTTCAGGTCCTATTGAACAAGATCAACTGTTAAAAGGACTAACCTATTTACGCAATCCTGCTATTTGTAAGATCTTTCGCGAGATGGGTCTTGCAGAAAAAATGGGGACTGGGTTTATTAATATCTTTAAAAGCTATGAGGCTTGGGGTCTTGAAATACCTCAAATTATCGAAGGAGCAAATTTTATAAAATGCATTTTACCAAGACGCTCTTCTCAAGCCCCAATAAAAATGCAAACCGAAGAAGCCATTCTAGCTCTATTCTACTCACAAAACGAAATTACGACTCAAGATGTGACTAATAAATTTTCTATTTCTCGCGCCACGGCACAAAGATGGCTTAATTCACTCCTTGAAAAACGATTAATTGAACGAATTGGGAGAACTCGTAACTTGAGATATAGACGAATAGCAAATAAATAGAAAAAAACATATTGTCAATTTTAAGTCAAAAACAGAAAGAAGAGCATTGTCCAAGAAAAAGTGGATGTTCAGATTATCTGATGAATTAAATCGGAGGAGGTGGGATTCGAACCCACGGTACACTTACGTGTACACACGCTTTCCAAGCGTGCTCCATCGGCCACTCGAACACTCCTCCAAAAGCTTTTAAACGTGCTAAAGACTACCTTAACTACAGTTTATCTTACAAGAAAAAATTCAAGAGAGCTGTATAGTCTATTTTAAAAAGATCATTTACTAAATCTTTTATTTCAAAGTTTAACTAGAGAGTTATTTCTTTTCCAAAATCGCTTAAAAAATTATGATCCTCAATTGTAGCTTTATCAGGTTTTAAAAAAATGCTCCTTCGTTTATTTATTAGTTTTTTTTGTATTATTCCTATTCTGAGTTACTCAGAACCTCCTGTTGTTTTGGTTAGCGTTCCTCCTTATCTTTATTTTGTGAAAAAAATCGCAGAAAATACCGTATCAGCTGAGTCTCTTATCCCTTCTGGAGCAAACCCTCATTTATATGAACCGACCCCTAAACAAGTACAATTGCAAAAACAAGCTGTATTGTGGTTGAAATTAGGAGAAAGAGCAGATCAAAAAGCTCAGAGGGTCTTTCAAGAAATGAAAAATCCCCCTCTTATCATTGATTTAGCAGAAGGTCTTGCTCTTTTGTCTTATAAAGGAGATTGCTGCTCTCATTTGGACACTAAAGATCTACATATTTGGCTAAGCCCAAAAATGATGCAGACTCAAGTAAAAAGAATTACACAAGCTTTGATTCAGCTATTCCCAACCCATACAGAGTTATACCAAAGAAATTTAAATACTCTACTAAAAGAACTAGAGCAAATTGATCAAGAATTAACTATTATACTTAAAAATAAGCAAGGCAAAACTATTTTAGTCTCCCATCCAGCTTTTGCCTATTTTTGTAGAGACTATAAACTCGAGCAATTATCTCTTGAAGAAGAGGGTAAGGACTGTTTACCTCAATATGTTCCAGAATTGCTTCATAAGATAAAAACGCTAGGCATAGGTGGCATTATTATAGAACCTCAACACGGCAGTAAAGCAGCTAAGTTACTTGCTCAAAATTTAGAGATCCCTACTTACATCATCGATCCTTATTCTGAAGATTATATAGCAAGTCTAAAACAGATGGCAGAAGTGGTTAAAAATATCATTCATGATTGACGTTATCTCTATCCACCAATTATTTTTTAATTATAACCATCAAAGCATTCTTGAAGATGTCAATATAACTGTGCAGCCTAATGAATTTATTGTCGTTTTCGGTCCAAATGGCGGTGGCAAGACCACTTTTTTTAAATTGATCTTAGGGCTTTTGCAACCAAAAAAAGGTTGGGTAAAGGTTTTAAACAAGAATCCTAAGCATACTAGGCATTTAATGGGGTATGTCCCTCAAATGCAACAAGTGGATCGCAATTTTCCGATTTGTGTTTTAGATGTAGTGATGATGGGATGTCTTGGTAAACTTAATTGCTGGGGAAGATTTCCTAAAACCATGCGCAAATTAGGCTTACAGGCATTGGAAAAAGTGGGCCTTTTACACAAAGAAAAAGCTTCTTTTGGCTCTCTATCAGGTGGAGAAACGCAAAGAGCCCTTATTGCAAGGGCAATTGTTGACCATCCTAAAATCCTACTGCTCGATGAACCAACAGCCAATGTAGATCCTCAAGCGGAAAAATCCATTTATCAGCTATTAAAAGAGTTAAATGCTGACATGACGATACTGATGGTGTCTCATGATTTACAAACAATTATTGATAAAGCCAGTAGGCTCATTTGCATAAATCGCCAAGCAACCTCTCTTCAGACTAAAGAAGTATGTGAGCATTTTGCTTTGGGCCTTTATCATACCCCTTTAACAAACCCCCAACACTTTTCTTTTTAATATGTTTGATAATCCTTTTCTATTGCATACGTTATTAGCAGGTTGCGGTGCTGCATTAACCGGCGGTATTATCGGTTCTTATGTAGTAGTTAAAAGAATTGTTTCCATTAGTGGTAGCATTGCCCATTCTGTGCTTGGAGGAATGGGGATTTGTTTATGGTTGAAAGTCAGATTTGGACTTACCTTTCTCACCCCATTCATTGGAGCATTAATAGCTGGGTTAATTTCTGCATTCTTAATGGGCTGGATTCATTTAAAATATAAGGAAAGAGAAGACACAGCAATTGCTGCTATTTGGGCTATCGGAATGTCTATCGGAGTCATTTTCATTGCTCTTACCCCTGGCTATAACACAGAGCTCATTGATTTTTTATTTGGAAATATTCTATGGGTTAGCAACAATGATATTTTTTTATTATTTGCTTTAAATGCGCTCATTTTATCTATAGTTACTAGATTTTATAAACCGCTTTTAGCCATTTGTTTTGATGAAGAACAAGCTAAGTTAAAACAGCTTCCTGTACAAAGCTTTTATTTTCTACTGCTAGGTTTAGTAGCTATCTCAATTGTGCTATTAATCCAAATAGTTGGGGCGATCTTGGTTGTAACTATGTTAGCAATACCCGCTGCCATTGCTGCTATTTTCACCCGCAGTTTATTGCAAATGATGACTTTAGCAACAGCATGCGGTCTTATGCTCACATTTATCGGCATCCTACTCTCTTATCAATTAAACTGGCCCCCAGGGGCCACCATCTCACTTGTTTCTTCTTCTTGTTATGCGGGTGCACTTTTATTCAAAAAGAAGTCTTGAGATTTACATAGAGCAATAGCGATTCCAGAACTGTTTCCAAGCTGATTTCTTGTGCGTTCTGTGATGATGATGAGTTTTTCTTTTTGCTGGTGCTCTCTTGGCATGCTTTCTAGGCATAAACCCTCCTTAAGCTTTTTTATCTTGTTCTAACTTAATTTTAGACTCACTTTCCTGCTCTTTAAAAAATGCACGGTTATGATGCTTTCTTAGAGTAATTTTTGAGGACTTAAGTGTGTTTATCCTTTTTTTAAGCCCCTTCATAACCATCCCTATTCATTTATCCTCTTACTTTTCATACTATGTATAATTTAATTATTAATCAAATAATTAAATTTTTATTTTTTAATAAAAAATGAATTAAAAATAAAAATCCTTTCTTTCTATCCTTTTTTACATTTGCATTTTTTCACATTGACTTTGATTCAAGACTGTCCTATCATGTTTTTTTTCTTCTACATGCGAATCTTTAAGTTTATTTTAGGAGGCCAGATGTACGCAATTATCGAAACAGGTGGTAAACAATACCGTGTTGAAAAGGGTGATACCATCGATGTAGAATTGCTAGATATAGAGGATAGTGTAGTAAAATTTAAAAATGTTTTACTAGTTAGCGAAGCGGGAAATGTTAAGATTGGCACCCCTTATCTTGCTGATACTGTTGTACAAGCAGAGCTTATCAAGCAAGATGCTAAAGGGCCAAAAGTAGTTGCATTCAAATACAAAAGACGCAAACCGATTCGTCGTAAAGTAGGCCATCGCCAGCGTTATACCCGAATTAAGATTACAGATATTATTGGATAAGGAGCAACAATGGCACATAAGAAAGGTCAAGGATCTAGCCGAAATGGTCGCGACTCTCACTCGCAACGCCTTGGAGTTAAGGCAACTGGGGGACAATTTGTTACAGCAGGTAGCATTATTGTGCGTCAAAGAGGCACAAAATGGCATCCCGCAAAAAATGTAGGACGTGGACGCGATGATACGATATATGCTTTAATTGATGGTATCGTTTCTTATCGTAAAACCAACCGCACATATGTTTCCGTTCAACCCGCTCTTTAATACTTTGTAGCCCTCAACTAAGCCAGGGGGCTTGTAAAAATACACATATGTTTATCGATTCAGTTACAGTTACAGTACGCGCTGGAAAAGGCGGTAATGGCGTCGTTGCCTGGCGGAGGGAGAAGTTTATTCCTAAAGGAGGTCCTGTTGGTGGAAATGGAGGCCAAGGTGGCTCTATTATCCTAAAAACCAATGAGAACATCCTTTCTTTGGAAGGATTTCGCAATCGTCGTTTAATCAATGCAGAAAATGGCATTCCAGGGGGAGGAAATCTTCAAAGGGGACGCAATGGCAAAGATCTTATTTTACACATCCCTTGCGGTACTATTGTTAAAAATACCAAAACACAAGAAATATTAGCCGATTTTACTGACAAAAATCAAGAATACACCCTGTGCAAAGGAGGCAAAGGAGGCAAAGGAAACGCCTGCTTTAAATCTCCTACCAACCAAGCTCCTAACATATGCACACCAGGTCACGAAGGTGAAATACACGAGGTTCAACTCGAGTTGAAATTAATTGCTGATATTGGCTTTATTGGAATGCCTAATGCAGGTAAGTCCACTCTTTTAAAACAAATTACTCATTGTCATGTTAAAATTGGAGCTTATCCTTTTACAACACTGTACCCAAACCTAAGTTATATTCAATTTGAGGATTTCTCTAGGATTTTAATTGCAGATATTCCAGGTATTATAGAAGGTGCTCACCTCGATCGTGGATTGGGTTTATCTTTTCTCAAACATATTGAGCGTTCTTCTGTTTTGATCTATTTGATCGATGTTTCTGGAATAGAAGAAAGAGATCCTTTTAAAGATTTTCAGATTTTACAAAACGAGATAACAGCTTATCGAAAAGAGTTATTAGATAAACCCTTTCTTGTTGTATTAAATAAAATAGATTGCGAAACAGCCATGCAGAATCTAGAAACCTTTAAACAAAAATATCCCTACCCAGAAACAACACTCTTTCCTATTTCTGCTATGCATAGAGAAGGCATTGAGCCTCTTCTTAAAGCTATGCAACAACTTATTCCCCGTAAATTTTAGTTAGAATTTTTGTACTAATATTACTTGATACTCGTCTGCAATGATTTTCCATCCTCTTTTAAGAAGAAATTGGATGGCATATAACCCCTTCCCTCCATGAGGAAGATCACAGTCATCAATCATGACTATGCTATTTTCGTGTAATTTAGGATAAGCAACTTGGATTTCCATAAGATGATGGTATTGCGAAGGAAATGGATCCCCCACATCATAATCATAACTATCTAAATACAGAAAATCTATGGGATCTGGAAAAGAATGTAAAAAATCTACAGAATCAGCGCAAATAAAATACGCATTTTCAGGAACTACATCCATATCTTTTTGTGCATTTGCAAGAGCTTTTGGATCAATATCCACAGAGTAAAAGTCCCCACCGTATTCTCTAACGTAATCAGAAAAAATATAGGAGGATGCACCAGCTCCTATATCTTTAACTCCTCCTCTAGCAGTCCCTGTTTCTACAATTGTTTGCAAGCCTCTATTCTTTATAAGCGCAAGCGCCTGTAAAAAAGTGTTATAGCGTCTATCATGAGAAGGAATCTTTTCATCAAGACAGGTAAATCCAGATGCCATTGATTGAACTGTTGTTAAGGTAAACAGACTCCATATACTCATTAAATAAATGGAACGAAGCATGGGTTTTCTCCTAAAAATTCATAGTAAAAGCTGCTCTGCCATTACATAAGGCCTTTTATAGGGATCGGCTTGGTGACCCTTATTTGGACCAGAGCCATTATGTCCGAAATACTTATAAGTCTTATCTACGCAATTGATATTTTTAAATGTAAAGCTGCTCATTTCCACTAAATCATCTCGAATAAAAAATAGATTAACCCCTGTATTATCAGCATAGACCAGGGAATACCCTTTTTTACGTGCTAATTTATAGAGAGAAAGAATACTTGCTCCAAAATAATTATATCCATCCCAACATAGATTAGGGTCATAGACTACAACTTTATCTTCGTGAGGTAAATGTGTGGCATTATATTCAATAATAACAACTTTGGGACGATATCGGCTATCTATTGCATGCCAAATATGGAAGTCATTTGAATCGATATCAATAGAAAGTAGATCCAATTCATCAGGCACTTGATATTTTTCAAAAAGGCTATTAATATTTTCTGCTGTTATTCTTTCTTGTTGTAAGTTAATAGCAGTGTTTTGGTGGTCAGAATCCATCATCAACCCAGACCAACCTAAATGTTCACGCAGATAGCGAGTATTACATTCCGATCCATCTTGAACCCCGAATTCAACAAAGAACTTAGAATCTGACCCTATTAAATCAAAAAGGGCTTCAGTGACTCCATCTTCTCCATTTTGACTATGCACACTTTTCTCATACAACCCTAAATCAATTTCTGAACAGTGCATGCTATGGATAGAAAGAAAACTCAGTATAAAAATGAACAACCCCATTGAAAACGCATTCATCATATACCTATTAAAAGCAATTCTTTAAGTAGAGACTAAAGGTAGGGGATAGTATTTTATTTGATATAGTTTTTCAATAAAAATTTTGTACAAGAACTAGAATCGAATGAATAACGCACTTCTTATAAAGTATCAGAACCATCCCTTCTGCCATTTCTCAAAGTCTAAAGGCCTTAACCCATAACGAGAAATGTTTCCCTCATGTAAACTCATTAACTCAGTTTCAACAACCTCGATAAATTTCATTTGGTCAGCAATCGGAACCATGTCCTTCGCCTGCTTTCGAATAAGCGCAGTAGCTGATTTCTTATCCATTTTCCCATGAACAACACTTGCAACAGTTTCTTTCCTTAATGTTCTATAGCGAATACGAAATGGATCTGGATCTCCAAGAGTTTTTTTGAGCAGCTGAGTAGCGAAGACAAGATCGCTCGTAGGCCCAAGCAAACACTTCTGCCAAAAGCTCAATCTGATTGAGCTCATAAACTCCCAAAAGACCATTAATATATATTTGCTCAGGGACATCAACAAAGGACAATGGGCAAAGATTTTCTCGCATTAGCGGCAAATTAGCTGCAAGACGTGAACCTCTTTTATTGACATCTTCAAATGGTTGCAGGTAAGGAAGGTGTACCATGAGAAAAAATGCCTGCTCAAATGGATTTTTTATCGCGTTAGCCGTCTCGATGATTTGTTGAAAACATTCGCTGATCAATTGAGGCACTACAAGTGGCAGATACACTGACCCAGCAATTCCTACGGCAATCTGACGAAGAGCTCCACAGGAATGGTCCTGGAGAAGATCATCTGCTAAAAGAGCGTGAATATTTAGAATTGCATATCGATTAATCCCTACATCCACTGCTGATTCTAATAGAAACTCGATAGCCGATTTGTGATTTAAAATCATTTGAGTTTCTCGACGGCTTTTACCTTCAGCTGCTTCTCCTAACTCTAGCAATCGCTCTGTTTCCAAAAGAGAATAGGTATTGCCTTCCAGTCGACTTGAGTTCCATGACAAGTCAATCAGTAACCGACTATAAATTTGACGAGCATATGTTCCCGCTGGCCTGTCTCCGTCTGTTGTACCCAACGCAAACAATTTCCTTTTCAATGACTCTGAAAGATACTGTGTTACATTTGGACGATATTGATCGAGAAACTCTCTTGAATAACTTACATAGGCTCTTTCCTGAATCGGACGACTTACAGCCAAGTTAATCGACTTAGCAATAGTTGATAAAGGAAAATAATTATCAGATTGTTTAGTTATAGATTTTTTTACAGGAATTGGAAGATGAAATCTTCGTCCCTTAGTCCGCCCTTTAGCAACAAGGCTCCCACTTTTTACTAAAGAGACCAACTGATACTGCAATGTCCGACGAGGAAGCGGAGGGTTTAATCCTAAGAGAATCTCTTCTACTGATGCACCGCCAGGGAATCTACCAATAATTTCCAAAATAAGATCAAACTAAGTAGTCTGCTTTGTCATAAATTATCCATTTTCTTAACAACTAGCATATTGCGCAACATTTCTTTGCGCAATAGACAAAAAGTTGCGCAATAAATCCCTGGTTAAAACAGAAAAACATTTAAAGGACTATTTGCAGGGTCAATCAGAAACTCTAAGAAATAATCTAAAGAAAATACATATGACTCTACCAAAGATGTGGCCAGAGCCGGATTTGAACCGGCGACACAAGGCTTTTCAGGCCTCTGCTCTACCGACTGAGCTATCTGGCCATACGGATGAATCAAGAAAGATATAAAGCCAGATGATTTTTTGCAATAGATTGTTTATCTTTTATTAAAGTTTTTGAGCGCTGTTTTCTAATATCGCCATATCTTTTAAAACATTTAATGCCTCAGACATTTGCAAGTCCTCTATCCCCCAATTGCGATTTATCGTTAAAGTATTTTCTTTTCCTTCTTTTTCTTGTTTTTTAACATCTAGAAACAGAGAAAAATTTTTATCGCGACTGAGCCTTTGACTGCTATTTATTGTTAAAAGAGATTCCATTTGATTCCAGACAGAAACCTTTTTCTGAAGACTTGGCAAATAATGTTTTTGAAACCAATTGATTTGTTGAGGATTTATATCTATCAAAGGGTCTGCGTACACCGATGGAATTCGATCGCTTTTTAGAGGATATTGCAAAAACCTCTCTCCTACATCATAAATAAAATACCGAGAAGGAACTACAATATTAGCTTTTACTCCTTCGATTTGTGTAGAGGCTCCTGAAACAGTGTAATATCTACCGACGGTTACTTTAAAAAAAGAAGGCGCTTTTTCTCTTGTTACGGTTTGAAATTGAATAGTTCCTTTTCCATAAGTTCTCTCATCCCCTATTACTAAAGCAACGCCGTAGTCCTGCAATGCCTGTGCTACAATTTCAGCAGCAGAAGCTGAGAGTTTTGAGGTTAAAATAACCAGAGGCCCGTCGTAATAATTCCTTCCATCTAGTTCTCGTAAATATTGTATTTCTTCTTGAGCATATTTAGAAACAACAACCACTCCGTTAGAAATAAAAAGACCCGCAACTTTAACAGCTTGTGTTAAGAACCCGCCAGAATTATCCCTCAGATCTAAAACCAAACCAAGCAGCTTGCCTTGTTTTTTTAACTCTCTTAAAGCAGATCGAATATCTGCTTCACAACTTGAACTGTCTTTACTTTCATAAAAAGAAGGAAGAGTAAGCTTTCCAATAATTCCATCACCAAATGGTTCAAAAGTGTATTGCAAGCGATCTTGCTCCATAATGATTTTTTCTTTTTGCAAGGCTACAAAATAATTCACTTCTTGCTTATCTTGTATTCTTTTTAATCCTAATTCAATCTTGCGTTTATTCACGCTTTGTAGACAGTCTAATACTTGCTCATAAGAGAGCTGAGCAATAGATTTTCCATCAATAGATATAAGCACATCACCTGGAATGATTTTGCCTACACGATAAGCCGGTCCTCCTTTAACTAAATCACTAATGACAACTCCTTCAACAGATTCGGTTAATACTACACCAATTCCCTCAAATTGTTTTTCTAGACAAGTACGCATTTCTATAGCTTCTTTAGGACTAAAATAACAGGTGTGTGCATCTAGGCTTTTTGCCATAGCTTTAAGCACATGCATAGACATCTGTTCTTCTAAAGCGCCTTTAGTCAATTTTTTACCCTGAGCATCTACATCCAGATAAGCATCCTCTAAACGAGATAAACGCTTTTCCCATAAAGCAAATACCTTTTGGATATACGCAGAATCAAACTTTCTATTTGGATTTTGTTTCTTCTCAAATGCAATAATTTTTTGCAAATGGCTTTTAATCCTTACTTGCAGCTCCTCTTTACTACGAGGATAATCAGAGTAGGTTTTGTGATTTATTGGTTCTTCTGCTGCTTTTATAAGTTCTTTTTGCAGTAGTGCTCGATAAGCACGTTCTCTTTTAATGGAATTTCTTATTATGTTATTCAATTCTTGAAAAACTATGAAATATCCTTGTTTGTATTGCTCGACCATTTGAGTTAACAATTCGCGAGATGGATTAAGATAATCATCAATTTCATCAAAAAGCAAATAGTTTTTATTATTATCAAACTGTTCAATATAAATTCTTAAACTACGTTTAGCAAGCAATTCATTAAATTCTTTGTGCTCTACATGATAACGTAGCATCTCTTCCATGTTATTACGGATAGAAGAAACTACTATACCTGGTTTTTTAAAAGTTCCTGTATTACCAGACCCTAAAACCAACCCAAGAAAACATATTAAAAAAAATTTAAATATCTTCATCCTAATAACCCTTGTTTAATCTTTATTTATATGATAAGTCTAATTTTTAAAATTAAATTTCTCAATAAACGCTTAAGAAATCTAGTTTAAAAATTTTTTAAACTAGATTTTTGATAATCTTTTTGCAAGAAATGCTGTTCCCAGTTATATTTTCTTCCATGTTGTATGCTAAGAAGTAGCAGAAGCTTTTTCCTAAGGCTTCTTTTTTTAATTAACTCGCTCAAGGAGAAGGGCAAAGATGCCAACAATTAATCAATTAGTGCGTTTTGGACGCAAGTCAAAAAGAAAAAGAGAGAAGTCCCCTGCTCTACAAAATTGCCCGCAAAAGCGCGGCGTTTGTGTTCAGGTAAAGACAAAAACTCCAAAAAAGCCAAATTCCGCTTTAAGAAAGGTTGCATGGATACGTCTCTCTAATGGGAAAGAAATCATTGCTTACATCGGAGGAGAAGGCCATAACCTGCAAGAGCACAGCATCGTACTGGTTCGTGGTGGGAAAGTAAAAGACCTCCCTGGTGTACGTTACCATATTGTAAGAGGAGCTCTTGATTGTGCCGCAGTAAAAGATCGAAAACAATCCAGATCTAAATACGGTGCAAAGCGCCCTAAGTAAAGTAATCTTAGGATATCCAAATATGGAGATCCTGGCCCTCAACTGTCTCTTTTTTTTCAATAAAAGGGTCAATCGTGGGCCGAGCAAAGTAGCTCAAGTGAAGATCATTATTTTGAAAGAAGGAAAATTTATGTCAAGAAGACGTCGTGCTATTAAGAGACAACCAGAGCCAGACCCACATTATAAGAGCGAAGTTGTTGCTAAATTGATTAACAAGGCTATGATTAGCGGTAAAAAGTCTACTGCTCGCCGCATTGTCTATAATGCTATAGAGGCCTTTGCTAAGAAAATTAAATCTACTGATACATTAAATGATTTTTTACAAGCTCTAGAGAATGCAAAACCTTCTTTAGAAGTAAAATCTCGACGTATTGGTGGTGCTACTTATCAGGTCCCTATTGAAATCCCTGCCGATCGTCGGACTTCAATGGCCATGACTTGGATTATCAACTATTCTCGCGCTAAAGCTGGAAGATCCATGGAAGAAGCTCTTTGTGCTGAACTTGTAGATTGTTTTAACAATCAAGGCACCACTATTAAGAAAAAAGATGATACACATCGCATGGCTGAATCGAATCGTGCATTTGCCCACTATAAATGGTAAAGGAGCTTTATGAATCAACGACCGGAAAAAGATAAGCTAGAAAGAGTACGTAATGTTGGCATCATGGCGCATATTGACGCCGGTAAAACAACTACAACTGAACGTATCCTCTACTATTCTGGACGCTCTCACCGTATTGGTGAGGTGCATGAGGGCGCTGCAACAATGGATTTCATGGAACAAGAGCGTGAAAGAGGCATTACCATTACCTCAGCATCTACCACTGTATATTGGCCCGATAAAGATGGGGAAGATTGTAAAATTAATATTATAGACACTCCGGGACACGTTGATTTTACAGTAGAAGTAGAGCGCTCTCTTAGGGTTTTAGATGGTGCTGTTGCGGTATTTGACGCAGTAGCAGGAGTACAACCTCAATCAGAGACCGTTTGGCGTCAAGCAGAGCGTTATAACGTTCCGCGTATTGCATTTATTAATAAAATGGATCGCGTAGGCGCTGACTTCTTCATGGCTGTTGATTCTATGAAAGATAAGTTAGGAGCTAATGCTATTCCAGTTCAATGCCCCATTGGTGCGGAAGGGCTTTTTAAAGGGATGGTTGATCTAATTAAAATGAAGGCATACCTCTTTTTAGATGAAACCTTAGGCGCTAAATATGAAGTAGCAGAGATCCCAGAAGATCTCCTGACTAAATGCCAAGAGATGCGTCAACAATTGCTCGAAGAACTAGCAACGGTTGATGAAGAAAACGAAGAGTTCATGACAAAAGTGCTAGAAAACCCAGCTAGCCTAACAGAAAATGAGATTCATGTAGCTATTCGCAAGGCTGTTTGTCAAAATCAATTGAATCCGGTTTTGTGTGGAACAGCATTTAAAAATAAAGGTGTACAACCTCTGTTGGATGCGATTGTTAACTGGATGCCATCTCCCCTTGATCGAGGGTTAATTAAAGGAATTAATGCGATAACAGACGAACAAATGACACTAGAGCCTAAAGATGATGGGCCTCTAGCTGCTTTAGCATTTAAAATTACCACCGACCCTTATGTAGGTAGATTAACTTTTGTGCGTATTTATTCAGGTGTTCTTTCTAAAGGAAGCACTTTAATGAATACAACAAAAGACAAAAAAGAAAGGATTTCGCGCCTACTAGAAATGCACGCGAACCAACGCAAAGATCGCGATGATTTCTTTACAGGAGATATCGCAGCTTGTATTGGGTTAAAATATACTAGCACAGGGGATACCTTATGCAGTGAAAACTCCCCGCTTTTGTTGGAAAAAATGGAATTTCCAGAACCTGTGATCTCTATGGCGATTGAGCCAAAGTCAAAAGAGAACAGAGAAAGACTCTCTGTTGCTTTAGGAGCGCTCTCTGAAGAAGATCCTACGTTCCGCGTAACTACTAATGAAGAAACAGGACAAACAATTATTGCAGGAATGGGAGAATTGCACTTAGAAATTCTCCGAGACCGTATGTTTCGTGAGTTCAATGTAGAAGCAAATGTGGGTAAACCAGAGGTTGCCTACAAAGAAACCATTACAAAGTCTAACAAAACAGAAACCAAATACATCAAACAATCCGGTGGACGTGGTCAATACGCACACGTTGTCTTGGAAATTGAGCCTAATGAACAAGGCAAAGGCAATGAAGTTGTTAGCAAAATCGTCGGTGGTGTTATTCCTAAAGAATATATCCCAGCGGTTATTAAAGGGGTTAATGAAGGTCTTACAACAGGTGTCTTGGCAGGCTACGGCCTTGTCGATGTAAAAGTTGCCATTGTTTACGGCTCCTATCATGAGGTTGATTCAAATGAAATGGCCTTTAAAATCTGTGGATCAATGGCTGTTAAAGAAGCAGCACGCAAGAGTTCTCCTATTTTACTCGAGCCAATCATGAAGGTTTCGGTATCTACCCCAGAGCAATTTATGGGAGATGTTATAGGTGATATCAACCGTCGTCGTGGTAAAATCCTCAATCAAATTACGCAAAAAGGAATGATTCTCATTGAATCAGAAGTTCCTTTAAGTGAAATGTTTGGGTATTCCACACAGCTTCGTTCTCTTAGTTCAGGACGTGCTAGTTATGTAATGGAACCTTCTCATTTCGAGCGCGTTCCTCAAAAAATTCAAGATACAATTGTGAAAAAATAAAAAAAGTATATATGGCTAAAAAAGAAAAAAAGAAAATACGTATTTGCCTTAAAGGCTATGACCAACGCGTTTTAGATCGTGCTGTAGTTGATATTGTCGAGACAGCAAAACGCACCGGAGCTAGAGTAGCAGGTCCTATTCCTCTGCCTACTAAAAAACAAGGGTATACCGTCTTAAGATCTCCTCATGGTGATCGTAAATCTCATGAGCAGTTTGAAACACGTACCTGTAGTCGTATGTTAGAGATTCTAGACCCAACATTGGACACACTTGATAAATTGAAAGTGCTTCCTGTTGCAGCTGGTGTACACATTACAGTTAAGCAATTATCTTCTACAGGTAAGCCGGCTAAAGCTGCTTAAAAAATTATTAATAAAAAGCGATGAGTATCGTTTTTTGTTTTTAGGAGGATATAACATTTGTTGTATCCTCTGCTTCTTGCTACTTAATTTTCCTATAAATAAACTATTATTTTTTAAAAGTTAAAGGTCATTATGAAATTCCCATTTATCGTTTTTTCTATTTCGACAGCAGCCTTTCTTATTCTTTCTGGATGTGCTACTAGCTATAAAGCATTAGGATTTAATGGTGGATATTCAGAAATAAAAACCACCCCTGACTCTTTTATGGTTACCTTTAAAGGAAATGAGTTTACTTCTCAGGAAAAAGTTATGCAGTATGCTTTAAGAAGAGCTTCTGAACTAACTATCCAAAACGGGTACAAATACTTCTCTGTGAGCTCTTCAACAGATCGGACAAAAAGTTATAATTATCTAAAAACAAACAAAAATACTTCAGGTTCATTAGATACAAACTTTAGTAATATTAGATTAAATGAACAAGGATCATCTTCCACATATTCAGGAACTATCATGGAACCAAAATTGGTCTTGGAAATAAAATGCTTTAAAGAGAAAACTAGCTCTAATCTGATCGATGCCGAATATTTTTTACAAAATAATTAAGCAGTTCCTAAATATTTTTAACAATAGAGATGCATAATGGGAAATTACACAGTTGTTCAAAGACCTTCTATGCTAGTGGTAGGAATTGAGTGCCGAACATCCAATGCTCCTGAGGCAGGTCCTCATGATATTCCATAGCATTGGGAAAAGTTTTACAGCGAAAATATCATCAATCAAATTCCAAATAAAGTCTTCCAGGAAGTCATTGCTCTTTATTGCGGCATGCGGATGCGTATAAGGAAGGTGATTATACACAGCCATACTCACTTGTGATCGGGTGTCCTGTTAGCTCACTGGATGCTTGTTCCTGAAGGAATGGTCGCTAAAATGATTTCACCTGGGTCTTACGCGGTTTTTCGTGCAGTTGGAGAATATCCTGAAAATTTACTTAAAACATGGGAGAATGTTTGGCAGCAAGCAGATTTGGAACGTGTATGTACCAGTGATTACGAAGTTTACGGAGATAAATTTACCTCCGAGTCGCCTAAAGAAGTAGAGGTATTTATTGCTGTCAAGGGTACAATGGATAGTTATATGATGGGTAGTTAGGTTCTGTTTCATAAAGAAGATTATAAGCAGGAGGAATTCTACGTACTAGGCGTTTGCTAATGACTCTATCATCTTTTACTATCAAAAAATAATGTTTTTCCATAACAAGGCCATTGCCTAAGTCAATCCTTTCTATATATTGGTATTCTTCTGCACCATCTTCACGTATACAAATTGCATAAGGATCCCCTACCTGACACTGTATTTCATTAATAAAAACACCCATCTCAATTTCACAAAAACTCCTATCGGTCATTGCAAAATAAGAGGAACAACAACCCGTTAATAATGCTATAAAAGTAATAGCTACTAATCGACTTTTTCCCATACACGTCCTTGAATAAGAGTGCGAAATTGATCTGCTGTTGCATATTCTGCTCGCAGTAAATAGCTTTGGTCTTCCTGTTTTTCATAAACCTCAAAGCCCTCAAAGCCAATCTCATTGATCCGAAATTCCCAGGCAATAATTTTATCATTGATTAAACCCTTACCTTGAATTTTACCTACTGCTTGATTTTCTAAATCAATGATAAATTCTCCATGCTCCATATGAGAAATACAAAATTGATTACGCATCATATCAGCAAACCCCTTGATTTGTATCTCTTGCTCGCAAGCAATTTTATTTGAGCCATCTTTATTTTCTATATTCCAACGGGTAAAAAAAGCAAGCTCTTCTGCTACCATATTCAGTTGAATCGTCCCCTGCCCTAACCAAGTGCCTGAGTTAAAAAGAAATGAATGTTGATTCATTAAAACATAAACCTTCTGCTATAAATACTTTGTAAAATTCCTAAAGCTGCCATTGTCGAAATTACCGACGATCCACCATAGGTAATCAATAGCAAAGGCACCCCAGTAATAGGTAAAAAACCGCACATCATCCCCATATTGATAATCATATGTACAGCTAAATAAGCTGTAATCCCTGCAGATAGCAAGCGTCCAAAATCATCATTTGCTATTGCAGTTACCTGAAATCCAAAATAGATCAATCCAGAAAAAAAGAGCAGCAAGAAAAACACTCCTATTACACCAAATTCTTCAGAAAAAGCAGCAAATACAGAGTCTGTATGAGCGGCAGGCAACCATTGTTTACCAGAAAATTCGCTATTACGCCAGCCACTACCAGTCCAAGACCCTAATGCAGTTGCTGTTTGAGAAGCTCTTTGATGATAGGTATTTGGATTGAGTCTTTCATATTGATATTCCTTTAAAATCTTAGTTGCATAAGGACGAATCTGCTCATGAGATAAAATATTTAAAAAAACTAGACTCACACAGCCCAAGGCAAATAATGCTAAATAAGACATGATTTTAATGATTTTTTTTCGCACTCCTCCTAAATAAAATAAAATAAGCGCAATAGGATATAAAACAAGAGCCGTACCTAAATCAGGTTGTTTTAAAATCAAAAAAAAAGGAATAAGAACAATGAGTAAAGCTTGATAAGGAACACGCATATATTGGATGTGTCGCTTATGATTCTCCAAATATAAACTCAAAGCCATTATCACCACCAATTTTGCTCCTTCAGACGGCTGTATATCAAAAGGAATACCAGGAACTCTATACCATCTTTGTACATTATGTACTGTAGGAATAAAAAAAAGCCCTATCAGTAAAATGAGTATCCCTAAATAAAAAAGCCATACCCATTCTTTAAATTTACGATAGTCTAATGCAGCAATTATAAAATAGACAACCCAGCCAATAATAAAAAATCGTATTTGCTTCATGACCCATATGGTAAATACGGTAGTCTCTTCTTCATCAAAATTAGCACCCGTCATCGAAGCAATAACCAGCACGCTAATTACCATTAAAACCAATATAATGGGAATCATTCTAAAATCAAGGCGACTTAAATATCGATGATCCCACATAATTAGCTTCTTTAAATATACCTATTGGACACGAATTACGTATTTAATGCAATTTTGTCTAGGAGAACCCCTATGGATTTACCTATTAAACCAAAATTTGACTATATCCATTTTGTAACAATTGATTCTACAAATAGTTGGGCTAAAAGAAATACGGCTCTTTTAAATCAGAATCATATAAGTGTTATTACAGCTAATCAACAAACAAAAGGATATGGTAGATTTAAGCGCATCTGGGTTTCTGCTCCTGGGCATATTCATGTAACCTTATTTTTTACGCTTCCTTTAGATTACCCTTATCTGATAAATCTAGGACAAATTCTAGCACTAGCTTGCAATCATGTTTTAGAAAATAAAGGGTTTCCTATACAACTTAAATGGCCAAATGATCTATTGCTCAATAAGAGAAAAATAGCAGGTATCTTAGTAGAGGTGCTTCATTCTAAAAAGCTAGAAATTGTACTTGGAATGGGCCTTAATGTAAATGTGCATGAAGAGCATTTGAAAAAGGTCGATCAAAAAGCTACATCTTTAATGCTCTTTAGTAAAAAGACCTGGGTACTAGGCAGTATTTTAAACCCTATTTTATATACATTTTATAACTATCTCAGATTGCTTTCTTCTTCTGGATTTACTCATTTTCAACCTATCTATCAAAAGCTGCTCGCTTTTCATGGTGAAGAGATTGTCTGCCAAGTGGGAAATCAAAAAATGCAAGGAGTCTGTCATTCCATAAATCCGGATGGCACACTGAATTTGCAACTTCCTTCCGGCGTAATGATTTCCCTTAACGCTGCAGAAATTTCTACTCCTTAAATACATTTGAAAAACAGTTACAAGGTTTGGCGCAATCTTTGGTCTTTTTTATGCTAGTTTTTCCTGTTAAAGAGTAAATCTCTCTTAGTTTGCTCCAGTCACTACACACTGTTATGCTTTTTTTTTCAGGAAGTAGTTTGAAAAAGCGCTTATTGAACTAGCAAACTTATTTCAGCATCTGCCCTTTCTAAAGACAGTAATACTTTAAACAATCTCCAAATAAATAGAGAAAAGAACTTCAGAAAAAACACTTTGAAATAAAATATTTTTTATTATCTCCTATTAGAAGAAAAAAATAACAGGAGTATTATCTTGAATACTTTTTCAAAAAATATACGCTTGCGTATTGCAATTATTTTTTTAACATGTGCCGTCTATTATGTTACATTCGCCTTAGGATGTATACCTATGCCTTCTGCTAACTCTTCTGAAGACTCTGATCATCTTGTCAATGTTGTTGATCCTATTGAACTATATTTTGAAAACTTTGAAATCCTTACTAAATTAGAAGACTGGAAAGAAATCATTGCTAAGGGCAAAATTGCCTTAGAATTTGCTAAAAATGCCAATAGATCTAAAGATGAAGCAACAATTTGCGCTCAATTAGCTTTCAATAGCCTTCTACTTAGGCGAATATACTCAAGTCCTTATATACGACGGCAATCGTTGTCACAAATTGTCGGAAAACTTTATAGACCCAACCCTTTTTATTCAATCATTTTGTCTAAAATCAGCTGTTTATCGTGCTTTTGCAGCTAAAGAGAAGGAAGAGCAAGCACAGCAAATATCCTATCTTCGTGCTGTTGAAACTGCTGAAGAAGCCGCTCTTATTTATACCAAAAAGAACATCGATAATGCAAAATCAAAAGGAAGAGTCTATTTTAATTTGGGAGCTGCGCATGCAGATAACCCAAAAGGAGATTTAGAAAAGGCCATAGATTCTTATTTGATAGCACTTGAATGTTTTAAAAAAGCGAATGCAATTAATGATGGTATTCGTATCAATATTCGGTTGGGTAAGGTGTATCTGCTTCAAAAAAAATACGATCTTTCACAAAAAATTATCGACGAAGTTCGACCTCAAATATCAAATGAAAGACTTGCTATGCATGCAGACTACTTGGAAGCACAGCTTAAATTAGCTATAAATGATATTGAGGATGCAAGAGAAACTGCTAAAAATGGATTGGCTAGGGCAAAAGCTCTTGGATCAAAAGAAGATGAGTTACGCTTGACCCTCTTATTACAAACTATTAAAAGCCTAATCGATGAACAATAGAATTCTATTGCTCATCAAATTTCAAAGAAAAATGTGCAGCATGAACCTTCTAATAGTTTAATAAGGAAAGGTCTGGTTTAACCGACAAACCAGAATATACCTTTGCTTGCAAAATCCCTTCAATCGCTTGCAGAGTTGATCCTATTGCAGAAGGACAAGAAGTACAAGCTCCTTGATAAGCAATAATTACTTGATTATCCAAGGTGAGCTCTTTAATCTCAATTCCTCCTGCATCTAATTCTATGTAAGGGCGAATATCATTTGCAATCACTGTGTCTAATACAGCTATTTTTTGTTCATGACTAAGATCTTTCCATCCTGGATACTCCTCTTGATTATGCAAAAGAGAAGCCAAAGGAGTTGGCACATAATTATGTGGAAGGACAATATCTCTACAAGACTCTACTGCATCTTCAATTGCATCAATAACAAGGTTTAAATAAGAAAAAGCAGATTCAGGAAAAGCAGGAATCTGACTTTTATCACGTACTTGTTTATCAATTAAATCCACGCTTAAAAGAGCTGCCTGATCGTAATTTTTGCGCATTAAAACTTCACATGCAGCTTCTAAAGCACCAATTAAGCAAGAAGGACCAAACATCTGAAATTTTGCATCAGCAATAACACCATCACTTTCATCTACAAGCAAGTAAATTTTAATCCATTTTCCTAATTGATAATTTCCCTGTGTGCCGATAGCTAATCTCATCCCCTTAGCTTGTGCTTCCTCAAGAGAAAATGCACCTACATACAAAGGCTTTTCAATTTTTTGCGCAAGACGTTTGCTATATTGCATCCAAGAATGACTTTCTATCATAAGGCATCTCCTAAAAGAGTCATTTTTTTTAATTGTCTCACACAATCTACAATGATGCAAACAGCTGCTTCTATTTGGTCTTCTGTTGTTTCATAAGAAAGGCTAAAACTGATTGCCGTATAGGCTAGCTCAGGTGCAATATTACATTTAATCAGTATTTGAGAAAGCAATTGATACTGCCCAGATCCTATAGAAGCAAACACCCCCTTACGGTTCAGTAGATACAAAAGCGCTTCTGCATGTATGGCTGGGAAGGCAATAACAGAGCAATTAGGAAGCCTTTCTACATGGGTAAAGAGAATCTTGGCATCGCTAATTTGTAGAGAGATCTTTTGTTCAAATTCATCACGCAGTCTTGCAGTTTCTAAGCAAGTAGATTCAAAAAGAGCGATATTCTCTTCAAGAGCTGCTACTAAACAAGCTAAAGAAGCGGGCATTTGCTGCTGCGGGCAGGAAAACAAAGTATGCTCTTTAACAATCATGACAGATGTTCCTTGAGGTGCATGAATCAAAGACCCTTCTAATGTCAGAAAATCAATAGGAAGATCACGCAAACAAAGATGGGCTTTCCCTAATACAGAGCTTGCATCCACATGCAAAAGAATTCCTCTTTCTTTGCATAGCGCTGCTAAGTCGGCTAATGGATGGATAATACCAGTCATGGGACTTGCCCAAGATAGGCTTAAAATAGAAACTTTAGGAAGTAAAGCCTTATCTAACATCTCTTGAGTGATTTGCCCTTGCTCATTGACCTCTATTTGCCTACATATACACCCTATATCTTCTAACTCTCGCCAGATCTCTAACGAACCTATATCTTCTATGTTGGTCGTTAAAATCTGGTTTTTACCGGTTTGATACACTGTGTTGCGGTAATGAGAAAATGCCAAATGAGATAAAGCTTCTAGACGGCTTTGAAAACAAAAAATGCGGTCTAGGGGATTTAATCCTAGTAAATCAGTAAAACGTTTAGTGTTTTTCCTTATGGAAGCTACTACCTGTTGTCCCATAAAATGAGGTGCTAAAGGATCTCCCCAATCAGTTTTAAAAAATACGAGCATTCTTTCAATAGCAGATAGAGAAGGTTTTGTAGCGCTATGATGATCAAGATATATCATTTTTTTTCCAATTGTTATGCATAAAAGTATAAAATAGCGGCTCCCCTGTAGCAAGCTCCAATTCTACTACCTGCTCTTTAGACAACTGATCTAGATACATCACAATCGAGCGCAAAGAATTCCCATGAGCTGCAATGAAAACATTTTTCCCTTTTTGCAAAATAGGCAATATATATTCTTTAAAATAAGGTATTGTTCGCTCTGCTGTCATAGATAAACTCTCTCCTTCTGGAGGAGGGACATCAAAACTTCTACGCCATTTTTGCACCTGTTCTTTTCCAAACTGCTCTATTGTTTTTTGCTTGTTTAAGCCCTGTAAATCTCCATACATTCTTTCATTTAGTTGCCAAGCTTTCACTACAGGTATACAGTCTTTTTTAACACTTTCATCATGGATTTGAGACCATTCTTCCGGTTTATTCTTGTCTGGTTCTATAAAATAAGGGACTTTTCCTGATTGATGATATGCCATCGCAATCATCGCAGTCATTTGCGCTCTAAACAATGTAGAAGTAAAAATGTAATCGATAGGAATATGAGCCATATTTTTACCAGCTTCCATTGCCTCTTCGATTCCCTTCTGGCTTAAAGGAATATCCACCCATCCTGTAAATAAATTGTGCTTATTCCATTCTGATTGTCCATGGCGCATCATGATTAAAGTAGCTTTTTTTGACATATATCTTCCGTTTAAAATATCTCTATTGGAATCATATTAGCAAAAACTAGAAAAAATGAAAAAACGAAACAAAAATTTAAATGGAAAGAAACAAATAAAGTTTCCTCTTAGATATAGCCTCAAGATTATTTTTTTGACATAATGTAATCTAATTGGTTTACAATTTCTTCTAAACGAGATTCTAAATGGCGATTAAAACTTTCAGACACAAGGGATTAAAGAAATTTTTCGAATTTGGAATCAAAACTGGAATTCAGGCAGTTCATCCAAAAAGAATTAAGCTTATTTTAGATCTACTTAATGGCGTTATGGAAGCTAAAGAAATGAATTTTCCAGATTCTAATTTTCATCCACTAAAGGGGAATCTAAAAAGATTTTATTCAGCACATGTAAATGGTAACTGGATAATCATTTTTCGATTTGAAAAAAGCGGCGAAGCCCATAGCATTGATTTAATCGACTATCACTAGAAGGAGTTAGTATATGGCGAAAAAAAGGAAACCGACTCATCCTGGAGAGATCCTTGATGAACTTTACATTAAACCTCTTAACTTAAACCTGCAGAAGCTCTTTGATCGGTTAGATATTGCTAGAAACACGTTATTTAAGATTAGATCTGGCGAGGCAAACATTACCCCGGCTATTGCACTTTCGCTTGCTGAAGCATTTGATACAACCCCACAGCTCTGGCTTAATTTGCAGCAAGCCTACGATTTATGGATAGAGGAGCATGAGCATAAACGCGTGGAACCAATCGTTAGAAATGGCGTAATCATTCCTATTCCACAAAATATGGGAATGACTAGATCATCGTATTCTAAAATTTAGTAATGTAAAATACTTATCCACCTACTCGGTATATTTCTGAAACAAAAATTTAAATCATTGAAATTTACTGTTATCCCTTATATAATCCTGCCCCTATGGAAGATAAAAAACGTTTAAGTAAAGTCCTGGCTGCTGCTGGGGTGGCCTCTCGAAGGGCTTCAGAAGAGTTGATTTTTAAGGGTAGAGTAACCGTTAATGATGAGGTCGTACTTGTTCCTCAAACGCTTGTTTGCGCTCAAAAAGATCAAATTTGTGTAGATAACGAGCCTATCCAGACTGAGGAAAAAAAAGTTTATTACCTTTTGAATAAACCCCATGGCTTTATTTGTTCTAATGCTCCTTTAGGAACAAAAAAAAGAGTTGTCGATTTATTTACTCACCTTCCCTATCGTCTATTCACCATTGGGCGATTAGATAGAGATACAACCGGGCTTTTATTAGTGACTAATGATGGGCATTTTGCCAATAAGGTGATCCATCCATCTTCTAATATTCAAAAAGAATATTTAATCAAAACACTACAAGAAGTGACCGATTTGCATCTGAAGCAAATTTCTAAAGGACTTTTTATAGAAGGGTCCTTTATAAAACCTATACGAGTGGTAAAAGTACGCAAGGGCACATTAAAAATTGTAGTCAAAGAAGGGAAGAAGCGAGAGGTTCGTTTGCTTGTACAAGGAGCTAACCTTGAGATTTTAGAATTGAGTCGTATTCGCATCGGTGGATTACTTTTAGGTCCTATTGCCGAAGGTGATTTTCGACCTATGACAGAAACAGAAAAGCAGGTTATTTTTCAATCTTCCAATCTTTGAAAAAGAGTTGTATTCAATTAGCTTTAAAGCTAGATTCCGATATGAGATTTGAGTATTTTATAACAGGATTGTATGCTTAACATCGCACGCCTTTTTGGCAAGTCTCCTTTTGCTCCTTTGCAAACCCATATGAAAAAAGTAGCCCACTGTGTGGAAAAACTCTCACAGATGTTTGCTGGTTTAGCAAAGAAAGATGCAGAAAAAATTGCAAAAGCAGCGCACGAAATCTCTCGTCTTGAACACGAGGCAGATTTAGCTAAAAATGATATTCGCAACCATCTTCCCAGAAGTATCTTTTTACCCATTGATCGAGCACAATTCCTCGATATTTTGTCTATCCAAGATGATATATCCGATAAAGCAGAAGATATTGCTACCCTACTCACCCTAAGCCCTCTAGAAGAGTGCAATGGATTTCTTCCACAAGTGCAAAACTTTTTTCGTAAAAATGAAGAAGTATTTATCCATTCTAAGCGTATCATTGAAGAAATTGATGAATTACTAGAATCCTCCTTTGGAGGAATTGAAGCGGAAAAAGTAAAAACAATGGTAGAAGAAACCGCCTATCTCGAACATGAAGCAAGTAAAATGCAGCATGTACTCAAAAAAGAGCTATTCACCAAAGCTCATTCTCTTTCCAACCCGGGCTTCTATCTGTGGATGAGTTTGATTGAAGAAGTAGCAAAAATCTCTCATCTTTCCGAGAGCTTAGCAAACCGCATTCGAATGGTCCTAGAACTAAAATAAACAATGGACAATGCAACAATACTTACACTGCTTGTTCTAGCCATTGGCTTTTACATGGCTTGGAATATTGGAGCCAATGATGTTTCTAATGCTATGGGAACCTCTGTTGGCTCTGGCGCTCTCACTCTAAGAAAAGCTGTTATAATAGCAGCTGTCTTAGAGTTTAGCGGAGCTTTTTTTCTTGGATCTCACGTCTCAGAAACCATGCAAAAAGGATTGATTCACACCCAATTATTTGCAGAAGATCCGCTCATCTTAGTCTTAGGAATGTGCGCCGCACTATGTGGAACCGGAGTCTGGTTACAAATAGCTTCCTTTTTTGGGTGGCCTGTTTCTACAACACATGCAATTGTAGGCGCTATTTTAGGCTTTGGTGGCGCAGTCATGGGAATCGATGCCATTCAATGGGCTGCGGTAAATTCGATTGCAGCTAGCTGGCTCATCTCCCCTGTTTTAGCAGGAATGATCTCCTACTTTGTATTCAATATGTTGCAACGCAATATTTTATACGCAATGAATCCTTTAGAAGCAGCCAGAAAATTTATTCCCTTATTAACCTTTATTGTTCTTAGTGTATTTACCTTAAGCTTACTGTTCAATGGGCTGATGCGTTTAGATTGGCATTTTTCTTTTATCCAAGTATTAGCTATTGCCTTTGTCATTGGCAGCATTGCTTCTTTTATCGCTTTTTTATTAGTCCGTAGAGTACATTCTCCCAATGAATCAAGCCCTATCTCCCGTTATTCTCCTCAAACGGTTATCAGTTTAGAAAAAGCGCTTAAGCACCTTCAGCGCGTTCATGTGGTATCTTATGATGAAACCCATGAACAGATAGGACATTTAGTAGAAGAAGTACAATCTCTTTCTCAACAATTAAGGCAAGAAACAAACTTTTTAGAACGCACTTCTGAATATACTTCTGTAGAAAAAATGTTTGGTTATTTACAAATCTTAAGCGCCTCTTTTGTTGCTTTTGGTCATGGAGCTAATGATGTTGCCAACGCCATAGGTCCTGTTGCAGCCGTTCTAGATATTATTAATAGAGGTGTTGTTTCTCAAGCAGCAACGGTTCCTTCTTGGCTACTTGTATTTGGAGGCTTAGGAATTGTAACAGGTCTTGCAACTTGGGGTTGGAGAGTCATTGCCACCATTGGCAGAAAAATCACCGAGCTTACTCCCACCCGTGGCTTCTCTGCTGAATTCGGCACTGCTATTACCATCCTCCTAGCTTCTAAATTAGGCCTACCCGTCTCTACCACGCACTGCTTAGTCGGTGCTGTTCTAGGAGTAGGGTTAGCTCGTGGAATCCGCGCCTTAAACCTTAGGATGCTTCGCGACATTGCCCTATCCTGGGTAATTACCCTTCCTGCCAGCGCAATCACTAGCGTTCTTATCTTCTATTTACTAAAAGCTATTTTCATATAAATACTTATTTAAAAAAAAGTAGTCGAACTAACCCACTTCATGTTATTTAGAAATTAATTAAAAGATAAATCTCGATGTAATATAATGGCTCTTAAAAAAAAGTTAAGGACCTGCAACTTCATAGTTTTTAGATATTCTTCTATTCAAGCAAAACCCATTATACAAATTGCTTCTGATCTTGTAGAAAGAACCACGTATTGCACTCCAGCTCTGCGTGAACATGCTCCTGAAAAAACCGATTGCCTAACAGCTATTCACTATATTTTCAAGAAAGCCTTAAACGTCGACATGCCTCTTACCTTTATAGGAGACATGCCTCGTCAGCTTTTATCTCTAGAGAATTGGAGTCCTATTGAATGTAATCTAGAAAAGACGCAATGCGGGGATATCTTTTTTACAAGAAACAAAAACAAACCAAAACTTATTTCTCACATAGCGCTCATTATTGAGCCAGATAAGATCTTCCATTGCACTCCTATCTTAGGAAAAGCCATGATTCAATCAAAAGAAGAGTTCTTCTCGTGCTACGAACAAAAGTTGCATTTCAGAAAAATGATTTGTTATATTGATCCAAGAAATAAAGCACTGCGTTCTAAACAAGGAATGTATCTACCTATGAGTAAAGTATATGATGAAATGATAAAAGGTACCTCTCATAGCTAAGCTTCCTTTAAATTAAAAAAGCTTTCTAGCAATTTTCCTTTTCGTATTCACTATGGAAATGTAATAATCGTGGGATATTAATCGATATAGAGAAAATTGATGAAGTTACTTTTGCTTTTTTCCCTTTTGTTGATTTACTCTGCTCCTTTAATTTCGCAAGAAATAGATAATAAACCCTCCATTAATCATCGCCTCCAATTCATTTCTCCTGAAGAAAGAAAAATCTTAGAAGGGTTCTTTCGACGGCTTTTCTACCATGGAGATTTTTCCTATACTTTATTCGGCCTTAAACCAATGGGAAGCATTGATTATAGCTTAAGCTATCTTCGTTTCCCTGTATTTTATAAAAACCCCGAACAGCATCTTTATTTGATGGCTTTAGATGAAAAAGACTGGAAAGTTTGGGGGAGAGACATCAACATCTTTTCCCTATGGAAAAATACAGCTTTGTTAAAGTAGAAAAGGATGGTTCTTTTGGGTTTTTTCTGGTAAATAAAGAAAAATCCTATGCGGTCATTGAAAAAAATCTTCAGCTTTTCCAAGATCTCACAGGAAAAAAAGTTTGTCCTCGCACGCTCTTGCAAAAGTCAAAACCTTTAAAGGATTGTTACGCTTCTCTAATCACCTCTCTAAATAACAAAATAAAAGAAAAGGAAATTCTTAACCTCCAAGCTGCTGAATCTTATTTGTGCAAGATATCAAACAGAGAAGATATCCATGAGATAGTTAAAGATAAGCTCTATTATAAAATAGCAACCACGGGAGCTGGAGAAGAGCTCAAAAATACAAATAACACTCCTTTGATTTCTTTTAGAGAAAGGGCTCTAGATGGCGAAACTTTATCTGAAAATACTTCAGGAGTACGCATTTCACTCTCCGAAATGATCCCTGGGCTTCACAAAGCCTACAGGGTATGAGAGTAGGAGAAAAAAGAGAAATATTTATCCATCCAGATCTTGCTTATAGAGAATCCCCTAAGCCGGAGCCTTATTCTTTGATTATTATTGAGGTCTCTCTTGTTTCTCTTTAAGCCAAAGAGGTTTGTTTTTTAGCAGCTTCTTCTTTTCGAGTTCTATAGAGAATGAATAAATTACTTCCAACAATGACCATAGCTCCGATTAACGTATAGATGTCTGGTGTTTTGTTCCACCAGGTAAAATCAAGAGCTACTACCCAGAAGAAGGTAGAGTAATCAATAGGCGCAAGGATCGAGGCTTGCGCAAAACGAAGTGATTGTGCAATAGCGTACTGAGCACCAGCTGTCAGCATACCTACAATGGCAAAAAGACCCCAATGAGTCCAAGGCATCGGTTTCCAAACAAGAGTAAACTGAGGAGATAGCCAATTGGGAGAGGTTGAAGAAATAAAGGCTAAAATCAACATAGCCACGATCATTACGAGATTTGGATAGATCGCAATGGCAAGGCTATGTTCTGTTGATGCTAAACGGCGCATGAGAATCTTGTTCAAAGCTCCCAGAAAAGTTGCAAAAAGAACCAAAAATGCTGCTGATTCCATGACACTTGCTCCAGGGCGCATAGCGATGAGGACTCCTATAAGACCGATTCCTACAGCAATCCATCTCTCACGAGTTACTTTTTCTTTGAGCATCAATGAACCTAAGACAATCATGAAGAAGGGCGAGGTATAGCTAAATGTATAGATTGTCGTTAAAGAAGAGAGTGAAAAAGCGAACATAAAACAAAAAGTATAGATCAAATTAACCGTTAGCCGAGTGAGATGACTAGCTGGGTGTTTTGAATAAAGAATCTTGCGCGGACCGCCTTGGAAATAGGTTGCGATGAAAAGAGGAACTAAACGAGTAAATGCACGTAGCAGCGTGACCTGACAGACACTATATGTACCCATGAGATGTTTAATGAAAGCATCGGATAGCGGATAAAGCGCCAATCCAAGAATCATTAAACCAACTCCTAATACAGCTTTATTTTGTAGTCTTCTGTCTGCATTAGCTTCATATGCCATAAATACTCCTTACCATTTCAAAAAATAACCAACGCTAAAGGAATTTTCTTCTCCATTATCCTTTAAACCATAGATATTTGTATATGTTTTATTTTTTTTTGCACACACAACAGCTTGGCATACATACACTACAGCAAGAATGGGTAGGATGGCGAACGAGCATCTGATTGGGCAATGTTTCTTCTTGTTCCATAATGGTAAGAATTGCTTGAACCCACTCGGGATGGTGGTTGAGAGCGGGGCAGCGAATAGCGGTTAACCCCTGCTTGCGAATGACTGGTAAATAAAGTTTTTCGATTTCAAAAAGGGTTTCTATATGATCTGAAGTAAAGCTTAAAGGAATAACTACCACGGTTTTTCTACCCTGCGCCCAAGTACTAATCTCTTCGCATACATCACTTGTATAAGGACGAAGCCATTCTTGCTTATCAAATTGAGATTGATAGGATAAATGACAAACCGCTTGAGGAAACCGTTTTTTAAGCGCATAAAAGCTCAAAAGACATTCTTTTTCATAAGGATCTCCTGTGCAAACAAACTTTCTAGGGATCGCATGGGCAGAAAAAAGCAAGCACACTTCTTCTTCTTTAAGCTTCTGCTCGCTTAAGCAAAGACGGATTTGTTGCTCGAATGCATTAAGATATAAAGGATGGGTTGCGTAAGATTTAATCCAAGAGAGTTGATTCAGACTCTGTCCACATAAATTACGAGAAAAAAATAGAGCTACGCTTCCTGTTGTAGCATAGCTAAATTGGGGAAACATGGGGAAAACCCGTATCTGATGATCCTCTGGTATTTGCTTAACAGCAGATAAAAAGCAAGCGTGTGTTTTAGGTAAATAACGGTGGAAAGTAAGAACAGGTGCTTTTCTACATTGTCGCAAAGTTGCAGCCATTTTTTCGGTATCTTCATAGATTGGCGATCTACCACCGATTTTTTCATATTCAGGAATAACTTTTAGCGCACGTTTTTTTGCAATTCTGGTAAATAATAAACGATGAAGAAAAGAAGGAAAAGGAGTACGAATCACTTCCTGGTCAGTCAGCAATTCTTTTAAAAATCCTTCTACTTCTTTTAGATCTCTAGGACCACCAAAGTTGATAATGAGATAAGTGTTTGACATAATTAAAACCTTAAACGATAAACATACACTTTTTTATCTTATTTGTGTTACAGGTCATCTTATGTTAAAGAAAATTTCTACCTTATTGCTACTCGCTCTTCTTTGTTGCTGTGGGAGTAAAACCCACCCACAAAAAGTGGCCCTTGATCCTAGTTGGTATCCTTTGGATTTAGAGGATAGAAATGCACAGTTAGTAGGATTTTCTACAGAAATTTTGCAGAAGGTTTCAAAAAAAATCCCCCTTGCTAAAGTTACAACTGACGCGCATTACTTGTTAGAAGACTTACTTCAAGAAAAATATGAAGCTGTGCTCTCTTCTTTTCCTCCCTATAACTTTAACAAAGATCGTTTTGATTTTTCAGAAAGCTATCTAATGTTAGGCCCTGTAATTGTAGTAGATAAGTCGTCTGACATCTCTTCTATAAAACAGCTAAAAGGTAAAGCTGTTGGTGTTCTCTCAGATGCTAATGTTTTGTTAATTGAATCGGTTCCAGATGTGTTAATTCATCAATATTCGTCTAAAGCACAAGCTCTTGAGGATGTAAACTTAAAAGTACTCGATGCTGCTTTAATCGATATTTTAAGCGCCTATGCATATTGCGAAGATCTCTATCAAGATAGGCTAAAGGTGGGATCAGCGCCTTTAACCAATGAGGGGTTAAGACTGATTACAGCACGTAATAAAAACGGCTCTTTAATCAAAGCCTTTAATCAGGAGATTCACCAGTTAAAGCAATCTGGAGAGTATCAAAAAATGCTTGACAAATGGGGCCTTCCACAAAAAAGAGAGATCAAAAAATAAGAGAGATTGTACTTTCCTTAAGAAGGGTTTTTTACAGAACCATTTACACTAGATGGGAAAATACGACATTTATCGTGCTCACTATACTCAATTCTTATTTTTTCTAACTCTTTAAGATCAACTGGACAAGGTTGAATATCCCAAACCAGTTTTGCGTAATTTTTAATCGATTCATCGGAAGAAAAATTTCCCATGGCTGCTATGTTCTGCAGGGCATACTCTGCCCATTCTTGGGGTTTTAAAAATAGAGCCTCTACTGCCTTCTGTGTTCTATAATAATCCAATAGGTCCCCTAAGACAAAGTAATAATCTGGTATGCACCCTGCCTGATTATGCAGCAGGCTTTGATACAAATTGCTAAGAGCCTGATGCTCTTCTTCTGTTTGCGTAAAACTTTGATCGCGTAAAGAATCAAGCGCTTTTCGAATAGAGTCGTTTTGCATATAGATATCCCAAGGATTATAGTTACCCGTATGGCGAATCAAATCATTCTCCAATGCGGTTTTACCAAAACGAAAAGGCCAAAAGCGATCTGTTACCTGTTGATGCATCTCAATGTTTGCTCCATCTTCTGTTCCAATTGTCAATGCTCCATTCATTGCTAACTTCATATTGCCAGTGCCAGATGCTTCTGTTCCTGCTGTGGAAATTTGCTCTGATAAATCCGCTGCAGGAATAATCGTTTCTGCTTTTGATACATTGTAATTCTCTATAAAAACCAATTTTAATTTCTGATTTGTTTTAGGATCTTGATTGATTCGCCTAGAAATACAGTAACTTAGTTGAATGATTTGTTTAGCCACTTCATACCCAGGAGCTGCTTTACCAGCAATGAACACCATTCTTTTGATACGGCGTGCTTCTGGATTCTCTTGAAGCTCATGATAGAGCATAATTACATGAATAAGGTTCATCAGCTGTCTTTTATACTCGTGAATCCGTTTGATTTGCACATCAAAAAGAGCACTCTCATCTAAAAAAGAGTAATGGCCAATAGGTTTTCCTGCGCTATCGCGTATAGGATTTGTATGCTGCAGGCATTCAAGCAATGTTTGCTTATTTTTTCTCTTAATTTCTAAAAATTCTTTTTGAGAATCAAAATCATTAGCAAATTTTGCAAGACCCCGTATTTCTTGAAACTGTGTAATCCACTGTTTACCAATTCTTTTTGTAATAAATGCAGCAAGAAGTGGGTTGCAATCTAAAAGCCATCTTCTTGGGGTCACCCCATTGGTTACATTGACAAACTTTTCTGGATACATTTCATAAAAATCTTTAAAGATCTCTTTTTTTAAGATCTCTGTATGTAACGCTGCTACTCCATTTACTCGATGTGACCCATAAATAGCCAAATTAGCCATCTTGACCTGACCTCCTTCAATAATCGACATAGATCGCACTCTATCTTCATCTCCTGGGTATTTCTGACGAATCTGATTACAAAATTCTAGATTGATTTTTTCGATGATCGCGTATTGACGCGGTAATAGATATTGCAAACTACTTTGATTCCACTCTTCTAAAGACTCTCGCAAGATGGTGTGATTGGTAAAGTTACAACAAGTTTTTACCACATCTAAGGCTTCTTCCCATCCAAAGTCGTGCTCTGTTATAAGTAATCTTTGCAATTCTGCAATGGTAAGCGCAGGGTGAGTATCATTGATATGGATACGCACTTTATCTGCAAATTCATTCATATTCGAGAAAATAAAAAGATGTCTTCTAATGATATCTTGCAAGGAAGCAGATACCAGAAGAAATTCCTGTTTTAAACGAATTCTTTTACCTGTTTCATTGTGATCATTAGGATATAACACATCGGTAAGGCTAGTATTTTCTGCAGCTGCACCTAGCATCCCTGCATTGTAGCGCTGCAACTGAAAGTTTCGAGGAGATTCTTTTGTGGTCCATAAACGCAGTGTATTTACTGTAAAATCAGGGGTTTCTTTGTATCCAATAATGGGAATATCATAAGATAGAGCTCTTACTTCTTCATAGTCTGCTAATTCATAGACATCTACCCCTTTTTTATTCTTACCAGGAACAGCTTTTCCAGCATAAAAAACAGAGGCCGCATGCATATCACGACGATATTCCCAAGGGTTTTCATGCAATAGCCAAGCCTCTGGTCTCTCTACCTGAACCCCATTACATACTGCTTGATCAAAAATGCCATATTGATAACGGAGCCCAAACCCAATAGCTGGAATTTGCTGAGTAGCAAGAGAATCCATTAAACAAGCAGCTAATCTTCCCAAACCTCCATTGCCAAGCCCTGGCTCTGGCTCAAAATGTAATTCTTCTTGATAAGAGCGATTTAACTGTTTAAATACATAGTTAATTAAATCAGTTGCATGAATATTGATAATGTTATTTTGACAAAAACGCCCAGGCATATATTCCATACATAGATAAAAAAGCATCCGTGCTTTTTTCTCTCTGTATGTATGCACACAAGCCGTCCAATTAATCATGATTTCCTCACGCAATGTTAGAGCAAATGCGCGATAAAATTCTTCTGGACTAGCCTCATTAATTGTTACCCCCATTGTAGTAATCAAGTAATGTCTAATTTTTTGTATTAAATTATCTGCTTGGGTTTGCGTTTTTAAATCCATCTGTTTCCTTTGCTACTTGAAATTCTTCCGAGCATTGTGTAATTACTTAATTATCTAACATAAGCAAGAGTTAATGTGCAAAAATTTGACCTTATTGTAATTGGTTCAGGCCCAGCAGGGGAAAAAGCAGCTGTCAAAGCGGCTTATTTTGGTTATAAAGTAGCAATTATTGAAAAGGAAGAGCTATTTGGAGGAGCTGGAACGGTGACTGGAACCCTCCCTTCTAAAACCCTTAGAGAAACCGCTTTGTATTTTTCTGATAAATTAGAAAAAGGTCTTTATGGGATTGATCGTACTTTTTCTCATGAAGCCTCTATGACAGATTTTATGTATCGTAAGAATCAGGTAAGAGATTCTTCTTCCAAAGAGGTCTTTGATAATTTATCGCGTCATCATGTCAGCATCTTTTATGGAATAGCTAATTTTGAAGATGCACATACTATTCATGTGCAAGGTAAAGACCTCATCTCACTCTTTGGAGAATTTATCATTATCGCTACAGGATCCTACCCTTATCATCCAGCAAATATCCCTTTTGATAACAAACGAGTTCACGATTCTGATACCATTCTAGAATTGACAAGGCACCCTTCCTCCTTATGTATTGTAGGGGCTGGAGTCATCGGTTGTGAGTATGCGACTATTTTTGCAACCATTGGAACGCATGTCTATTTAATTAACGATAAAGAAAAAATCCTCCCTCATCTTGACGAAGAGATTTCCCATGCACTTGTAAAAGAAATGCAAAGCTCTGGTATTGACATCCTTTTTAATACCTCGATTGAATCCCTTAATGTCCCTTCTTCTGATCAGACACCTATAGAGGTTCATCTAAAAAATAAAAAAAAACTAGAAGTTGACATGTTCTTATTTTCTGCTGGCCGCAGTGGAAATATAAAACAGCTTAAATTAGAAAAAGCAGGAGTGAAAATAGGAGAGAGAGAACTCATTATAGTAGATCATCAATATCGCACTAACATATCTAACATCTTCGCAGTCGGAGATGTCATTGGCTTTCCTGCTCTTGCTAGCACTAGTATGGAACAGGGTAGAATTGCAGTGGCTCATATTTTTCAAACACAAGATCTAGAACATCTCCCTACCTATTTCCCTTATGGGATCTACACTATTCCAGAAGTATCTACTATTGGACTAACCACAAAAGAAGCAGAAGAAAAAAAGATCCTTTACGCTATAGGAAAAGCGTATTATACCAATATGCCCAGAGGTAAAATTATGGGAGCAAAAACCGGAATGCTCAAACTACTTTTCCATAAAGATACCCTACAAATCTTAGGCGTGCATATCATCGGAAGAATTGCCACTGAAATCATCCACTATGGTGTCATCCTCGTAGAAGATAAAAAAACACTGCACCACGTAATATCGCAAGTATTTAACTGTCCTACTCTGCATGATCTTTATAAATACGCAGCCTATGATGGATTAATTCAAGTAACGCCAAAATTTAAATAAACGGTTCAATCTACTTTTGGGTTGTCATTTTGGACGAAGCCAGAGTTTGATTTTAGACATCAACTTGATTGAGGAGCTATAGATGAATATCACTAGCTTCTTTGCTCCCCCGCAGGCAAAAAGTATAGCCCTCCTGAAACCGCAAAAAATATCAGTAAGCTTGTGATTTTTTTTTTTATATCGCCCGATGTCTGATTTGTTGGATCTGTATTAGGAATCGTGTTTTCTGGATTATCTTTAATAGCTAATTGGTCTTCTCTGGGCAATACCGCTGCTGGTTCTCTGTGTCCGGTTAAAAAATAAAACCCATTCCTTACAGGATTGAAAAATCTTTTTGCAAAATTTGCAATATTCGATGTCATTTCTTTCATCTCTGACGATGAATTTGCTAGATTTTGTAAAGCCTGCGTATTTTTTTTCTCCACTTCGATTATATTATCCAGCCGTGCAAGGATTACTTCGCTGCCTTCCCTTAATCTTGCCATACCATTAGAGACTTCTTTTTGAGCTTGTTCTAATCTATCCATTATTTGAAGAGTCTCTTCGGTACATCTTACTGCTGAAAGAATTTTTGCAAAGTCTTCTGGATGATTTTTTGCATACTCTTCCGTGAGATTATATTTTTCTCTTAAAAATGTGTTACTAATTGATGGAGATGTCTCATTTGCTATAGTACTATTTACTGGACTCATATTAATTATATTCCCGATATTATTGGTTAATACTTTGATTATTTGGCCTTTTTAGAGACCTCTTCTTTCACCTTAAAATTTTGTACTTGTTGAATGGATGCTTTATGCGTTTTTTCGTGAATAACAGGCGCAACAAGACACCCACCAGTAGCTCCACCAACGAGTGCAACTCCAGCAGCAGCTGGTCCTGTTCCAGCTAAGGCAATAGCAGCCCCAACAGGCGGAAATGCTAATACTAATCCACCTCCTAATATAGCACCAGCAATGGCACAAACGTATTGAAGTACTCTTTTGGATGATTGTAAATTTTCATCAACAAGTTGAACAAATCTTCCGTTTTCGGTTTTTTCGCTCTCAAGTTTAGTGCATCTATTTTCAAGTTCTGTATTTTTGGCTTCTAAAATTTTAGTATACTGTTTTTCTGCTTTTAACTCTTTTTCTGCTTTTTCAGATCTTATTCTTAGATTATAGCCACCCTCTACCATCATATTAAAAGTATCTACGGGCATCGTAATTGTTGGAATTGATGAATTTTGTACGGACATATTTGGTATCGACATATTGGTTCCTAAAAAGTTTATTTAAAAAATTAATTATTATCTAAGCAATCTGAAGCTGTGTAAACCATGCTTAATATCATATTAAAAAATAGATTTTCATTTTGGTTTAACAACCATGTCAGCTCTTGTTTAGTCCATTTGCAACATTTAAACTTTCTTTTTGCTTCAATAAGATTCAAAACATCAATATTTGTAGCTTTTATTGAATCTAGCTCCTCTTGTGTCCATTCAATATTTTGATCGACACCTTCTTCCGGAATGAAAAAATTAAGCTTCATAGTTTCTTCTAATTGAATCGAAGCTGGATGATCCATAATGCTTGTTGTTTCATTAGAGGCCAAAACTTTATTGTTCTGATGTACTTGAACTCTATTTGGCATAAGCATTGTCATAGCTATTAAACCAGCTGCAATCGTTGTAGCTGCCATACTTTTTAATGGAGCAGTACAAAGCATAGACTCCGGATCACGGTCACAACTGGAATTTTGAAGATATGTCATAGTTGCCGCTAATGCGGATGTTGTCAAAGAAAAGCAAGTAATCCTGAAACAACGACTTGTCTGATGAATATCTTGAGAGAGGTAAGCAAGAAAGTCTGATGTGATATGGGTCATGTAACCAAAATTTCTACTTGCTTGATTGGCAGCACCGGATATTTCTGTAGAAGATTGTGATAGCGATTCTGTCATCTGGCCAAAGTTTTGACTCATTTTATGGGCATCTTCGGTTAATTGACCAACAGAAGATTTTAAGTCACCACTGGTATTTTTTAGAACGTTAACAATTTCAGCTTCTGTTTTGGTTGTGTTATCGACTAATTTTTTTAAATCATTTCTTGCGTTGCTGGCGATTCCTGTTAATTTAATGGCTCGATACCACGAGACACCCATATCAGAACAAAATTTTAATCCAGCAATTCCCATTCCCATTTTGGTAACAGCCCCGACTCCTTTGACGGTTTCAGTCAAATTCCCAGGAATTCCTTTAAAATCACTAATTAATTCGTTAGTATTCCTTAATGTTTGATTAGCATTCTCTAGTGTTTGATTAGAATTATTTAGTGTTTGATTAGCATTTCCTAATGTTTGATTAGAATTCTCTAATGTTTGATTAGCATTTCCTAATGTTTGATTAACTCTTGGAAGAGTATCCCTTAGAACACTGTCCATCAAGCTAAAGGCTTTATCGAATGCTTTCTGGCCAGCTGCAAATACCCCACCCATTTATATAATCCTCTGTAATTATATGTTTTTTAACGTGAGATATTACAAAAATAGTTTTATTAAAGGAAATAAAAATTTAAATGAGTTATTCATGTAAATAAAATATTTAAAAATTAGATATAGTTTTTTTGTAAATGGAATGACCTTCTAAAAGCCTTCCCATTTCTTTATCACTCAAACAACGATTGATAATTTGAAACTCATAATCACGAATGATAGCAGGATGTTGCAAACATTTTTCTAAAATAACTGCTCTTGCGTAAGGTTTATAAAAAAATATATTTACTTCTCTTTTTCCTTTTGTTAGGTTTGAATGCAATATGAATTTTTTGAAACTAGTTCCAGCGCAACTTGTTTTACAAAATGGCATGACCTATCAAGGGCATGCGCCAAAGTGGTTTAAAGAAATTGATAACAAAAGATGAAGATGAGGGCTATGCAAGTATTGAATCATGTAATTTGAATAAATTAGCATACAGAAAAGTCTGTGCGCTAAAGATTAGACAATTTGCTTGATCAATTCTGGTAGTTCAGAAGCTGCAGCTATAAGTTCATTTAACTTTTTAAGTTCTTTTTTGGATACATTGGATACAATTGGAGATTTCAATAGATTTGTGTTCATTTTACTTGCAATAATACTTCTTTCTGTTTGAGTCATAGAGTAAAATTTAACCACTTTAGCTACCTCTTCAGGCAATTCTTGTGTTTGGTTTTTAACTTGATCAACAATAAAACGTTGCCATAAAACCTTCGTATTATAATTGTTTATTAATCTTTTTAAATATATTTTTATAATAATCTGGGATTTTTTTTAATTGATCTTCTGTTATAAAGCCAGCTCTAAGAGGGCAGCGTCTCTGTAAAGCGTTTTCAAGTTCTTCTTGAGAAATGGGAGGAAATTCGAATAATCTATTTAATAGGGATTGATCGCAAGTTCTTAACCAATTAATAATAGCTTCGTTTTCAAAGACATGGCCATGGGGATCTCTTACTGGTTCTATTGCAAACTGATTAGTAATTGGGCACTCAAGTGGCACTCTTTCCCATACATCAACATCTACGAATCTTGAAAGTGCTGGGAAAATTATTTTTTCATACTTTTCATTACTCCAATGAAGATACTCCGATGAATGGGTAACATTTTCAACAACTCTTCTATGCCCAAATTTTCCTCCAAGATTATAGCCAGTCACTCCTCCTACAATTGCTCCGCCCACTCCACTTGCAATAGTGATTAATGGCATCAATGGAACCCAATACCAAGCAACTGCTCCTCCAACAGCACCACCTGTTGTACTCCCACCAGCTGCTCCCCAGAACTGAGCTTTAGAAACTGCTTCACCTACTCTAATACTCAGACTCTCATTTTGTTCATCGTTAAGGCTAAACTGATAACCTTTAAAATTAATATTTTCTATTAAGTTTCTTTCTTTATCTGTTAAAGCTAAGCAATTAGACCCAATTAGTAAATCTTGATCTGGTGTTCGATTATCCTCTGGAAATACGGCTCTAATTTTTCCTAATGTCATGTAGATAAGCTCCTGTTAGTTATATTTTTTTAAAATGTAGATGGCTGTTGAAGCAATTGCAATCGCTGATAAAGCCAAATATAATGGCATAAAAAAAAACAAGCAGTCGCAGCAGAAACTCCAGCTACAGCTTCATATTTCCATCGTTTTCCAAAAACCTTTTCTGCTTTTTCAGAAGGTGAGAGTTGGGCCCATTGTTCCCTGTGTTTATCAAGAATGGGTTTATTGCTACCCTTAAGCACCAAAAGATCATATGGAACATACTGTTTTAAATGTTCTGGTTCTTTTTTATGGAGCTCATAGATTTCCTCCTCGCAAAAAGCAAGCACAAACCAGTCCTTTTTACCTCGTTCAATAGTTGGGAAACCTCTTTCAGGGGAATCATCTATATATTCTTTTGCTTTTGCTTTGCGAAATTCAGGGTCGGCGTATTCTTCTATAATTCTGCGTTGTAATTCATTCATCGACCACCATAGTTTTTCTTTGGCTTCTTCATAAGAAGAAGGCTCTTGTGCAAAAAAAATTTCTTTGTTTACCTCATATTGTGCTTCTGCCAGTTCTAGAGGCATAATGCAAGGTGGGTTAAAAACTGAATATGCTTTGTATCCCAGACGATCAATAACTGATTTAATCCGACCTTTTAAAGAAAGATCTTGATTTGAAGAAACTACTTCATCTTCATTATTTAAGAATGAAAAATCAGTTGATGATGATCCAGGTAAATTTAGTGATACTATAGGTGAAATAGACATGTACTCCTCTTATGGGTTTTAAAAACATAGTTTTCACATTGATGATCAAGGTTTTTATATTACAAAAATAACGATGCTCTAGTAATTCCTGCCGTATATTTTTATACGTACTCCTGTTTGCTTTTCTATCTTATAGATCCTCTTTTTAAAAAAAGAGATATTAATGATAAAAAAAAGGTTTAGTAAAGTAAATGTTTTTCTTATATATCATTAACTGTACTCTAAGACTTGTTATCTTTGTATCAATCCAATATTTGTTACCTGTAAGATTGCCTATGAGCTCACTTTACGCACACATAGAAGAAAAAACTGATCTTGACACACTTTAGTAGACAGATAGAAAGCAAACAAATAAAATCATTTAATTAAGAAGATTTCTTATATTTAGACAAAAATGTGCCTATGGAAAGCTTTTTTTACGCCTTAAAAATTCGCACGATTGCATCATTTATTCCCTTATATTAAATAAATAAACTGCAATGCAAAAAATTTCCTGGGAAACTTAGTTCTTAAATCTATTGATAAATACACAATCTCTTAATCCAAAGGAGATACCCGAATAATATGACCATCGGGATCTTGAACAAGGAAAGTACGACCAAAGACCTCCGTATAAGGTTCTCGCAAAAATTTGATATCGGAATTTTTTCGCCATTCCTGAAAGAGAGCATCTACCTCTTCGTTGGAAGGCACCATAATACCAATCTCAGAAAAACGTGGTGCAGAAAAATCAGGTTTTGTTCCACCTGTCCAAATGGCAAATCGCGCTTCCCCACCAGCAAAAAATGCTACATAGCGAGGGCTTGAAAATACTGGATCAGAATTGAACAATGTCTTGTAGAAAGACGTTGAACGTTCAATGTCGGATACATAAATCAGCTGAAGATTGGGATTGCAGGTTATTGTCATTGTGTCGCTCCCTTAAGTAGTAAAGTAAACTATAATGAGAATTAAGAATTTTAATCTATTGCAAATGATGACAGGATGTTGCAAGTATTTTTCAAAACAACTGCTCTTGGGTAAAATAAATCAAAAAATATATTTACTTCTCTTTTTCCTTTTGTTAGGTTTGAATGCAATATGAATTTTTTGAAACTAGTTCCAGCGCAACTTGTTTTACAAAATGGCATGACCTATCAAGGGCATGCACCAAAGTGGTTTAAAGAAACGGTTTTTGGCGAAGTTGTCTTTACAACAGGAATGACAGGATATGTTGAATCCCTAACAGATCCTTCTTATGCAGGACAAATCTTAATCTTTACTTTTCCTTTGATTGGCAATTATGGTGTTCCCGATTCTAGGCTTTGGGAGTCTTTGAAAATCCATGCCAGAGGCGTTATTATTAATCAAATCTGTCCTTTTTACAGCCATTATCAAGCAAAAAGTTCCCTAGCTCAATGGCTATATAGGCAAAAAGTTCCTTTTCTCTCTGGAGTAGATACCCGTGCTTTAACAAAGAACATTCGAACAGAAGGCAGCATGCTTGGGGCCATTACACAAGAAGGAGCGGTAAGTTTTTCCAATCCTCATACTGCTTCTCTTGTTAAAGAGGTAAGTTGTCCTATTTTAAGGAAGTATGGGGAAGGAAAGAAAACCATCATTTTAGTTGATTGTGGCATGAAGCAAAGCATTTTGCGTTGCTTGCTTAATTTCCCTGTTCAAATCAAACGAGTTCCTTTTGACTACAATTATTTAGACCAAGAGTACGATGGGATTCTTTTATCTAATGGACCAGGAGATCCTCTTGACTGCAGACAAACAGTAGACATTTTAAAAAAAGCCTTGAATAAGAAAAAACCGATTTTTGGCATTTGTTTGGGAGCTCAACTCATGGCATTGGCAGCTCAAGCAAAAACTTATAAACTACCTTTTGGACACCGAGGTCAAAATCAACCTTGTGAATGTATAGAATCAGGGCGCTTTTTTCTCACATCGCAAAACCACGGTTTTGCCATAGAAGAAAATAGTTTACCTAAAAATTGGAAGGTCTCATTTCGCAATGTAAATGATGGCTCCGTCGAAGGAATTCGACATCGAGAACTTCCTTTTTTTGCCGTGCAATTTCATCCTGAAGCATCTCCTGGCCCCACTGATATGATGGGATTATTCGAAACTTTTTACAACATGTTATAGAAAATGAAAGATGATAAACGTTTCCAAGGAAAGTCTGTATTGATTCTAGGCTCTGGAGGTTTAAAGATTGGTCAAGCCGGCGAGTTTGATTACTCGGGAACCCAAGCTATTAAAGCGCTAAAGGAAGAAAAAATTCATACGATTTTGATCAACCCTAATGTGGCAACAGTACAAACAGATCCTTGCACAGCGGATGAAACCTACTTGCTTCCACTCGATGTAGAAATTGTCTCTCAGATTATTGCTAAAACAAAACCCAGTGGTATCTTGTTAAGCTTTGGAGGACAAACAGCTCTTAATTTAGGCCTTCAACTTGCTAGTAAAAATATTTTTCAAAAATATGGTGTAGAAATACTCGGCACGAATATTTCTTCTATCCAGTTAACAGAAGACCGGCATCTTTTTAAAAAAAAACTTGAAAGCATCGGTATTTGCACTCCTAAAAGTAGAGCAGTCAAATCTATTGCTCAAGCATTAAAAGCGGCAGAAGAACTAGGCTATCCCGTTATGCTACGCTTAGGTTTTTCTTTAGGGGGGTTAGGGTCGGGGAAAATTACTAACCCTAAAGAACTACATACAAAAGCGCAGGAAGCCCTAAATGCTTGTTCGCAGATTCTCATCGAAGAGTATTTATTCGGATTTAAAGAACTTGAATATGAAATTGTACGTGATCAATATGGAAATGCACTAACGATTTGCAATATGGAAAATTTGGATCCGATGGGGATTCACACAGGAGAGAGCATTGTCGTTGCACCTTCGCAAACACTCAACAATCAAGAATACCACCTCCTGCGTTCTATTGCATTAAAAGCAGCAGAAGCTTTTGAAATTGTAGGCGAGTGTAATATACAATATGCCTTAAATCCTAAAGACGGCAGTTATAGAGTTATTGAAATGAATGCTAGACTCTCTCGCTCATCTGCTTTAGCCTCAAAAGCTACTGGATACCCTCTTGCTTTTGTTGCAGCAAAGCTTAGTTTAGGTTTTTCTCTTGCCCAAATTCGTAATAGCGTGACAAAAAAAACAACAGCTTTTTTTGAACCTGCCTTAGATTATATTGTTGTCAAAATCCCCAGATGGGACACCCATAAACTACGCTCAGCAGAGCGCAAAATCGGTACTGAAATGAAAAGCGTAGGTGAAGTAATGGCAATAGGTAGAAGCTTTCCCGAAGCTCTACAAAAAGCTATTCGCATGCTAAACATTGGAGCCGATGGATTAACTAGTTATCCCTATCCTATTGAAAATCTTTCTCAAGAAATTCACGAAGCAACCGATAGAAGATTGTTTGCACTAGCTCTTTTTTTTGAAAAAGGAGCAACCCTTAAACAGGCACAAGCATTATGTCAAATCGATCCTTGGTTTTTACTGCATATCCAATCTATTACACAGCTTGCTTCTCTCTTAAAAAAACAACCCCTAACCAAAGGCTTATTACGAAAAGCTAAACAATATGGTTTTTCTGATCAAAGCATTGGAAAAATAAAAAACATCTCTCAAGAAAAAGTACGAAAACTACGTCACCGTTATCAAATCTTGCCTATGATTAAACAGATTGATACATTAGCTGGAGAGTTTGATGCCAAAACCAATTACCTCTTTTTAAGTTACCATGGCATATGCCATGACATTCAACCTTTTAATTCTCCTCCTATAATTGTACTTGGTTCTGGCCCCTATTCAATTGGATCATCTGTTGAATTTGATTGGTGTGCTGTAAACACATGTAGAGAGCTTCGCTCTTTAGAAGAAAAAACAATGATTATCAATTGCAATCCAGAAACCGTATCCACAGATTATGATGAATCAGATCGTCTGTATTTTGAAGAGCTCACCTTTGAGAGAGTTCGAGATATTGCAGATTTTGAAAGTCCAAAAGGGATTATTGTATCTGTAGGGGGACAAATTGCAAATAACTTAAGTATAGTTCTTAATAAATATGGATATCCCCTTTTGGGAACAAAAGCTTGGCAAATTGATCGGGCAGAAAATCGATATAAGTTCTCCAGTTTATTACATAAATTAAAAATTGACCAGCCGACATGGGTTACTGTCGTTTCACTTACCCAAGCAAAATCCTTTGCAAGCCAAGTGGGTTACCCTGTTCTCATTAGGCCCTCTTATGTGCTTTCAGGATCAGCGATGAATATTGTCTTTTCTGAAGATGATCTGGCTCAATTTCTTATTCAAGCAACAAAGATTTCTCCTGATTACCCCGTTGTCTTATCCAAATTTATTACAGAAGCTAAAGAACTCGAAGTTGATGGAGTGGCTAAAGAAGGAAGAATTATCATTGAAGCTATTTCTGAGCATATTGAAAATGCGGGAGTGCATTCAGGAGATGCTACAGTGGTTTTACCTCCTCAAAATTTAGATCTAGAAACCATTCGGCGTACAAAACTCATTACAAGGCAAATTGTCAAAGCGCTTGAAATCACCGGTCCTTTTAATATTCAATTTGTCGTTAAAGGTAATGCTATTCAAGTTATTGAATGTAATCTGAGAGCTTCTCGTTCTTTTCCTTTTGTCAGTAAAGTAACACGACATAATTTTATTGAAATTGCAACTAGAGCGCTTTTAAATCAACCTATCTCAGGCGTCTTTAAAACTCTTGAATTTGATTATGTAGGTGTTAAGACTCCCCAATTTTCTTATCAACGTTTAAAAGGAGCAAGCCCTGTTGCTCATGTTGAAATGGCTTCTACTGGAGAAGTAGCTTGCTTAGGCAGAAATTTACAAGAGGCCTTTTTCCTTTCTTGGATGGCTACGCAGACAAGAATTAAAGGAAAAAAAATCTTATTTAGCATTGGAGGTAATAAAAAAAGTAAACTCTTGGAATCGATTAAAGCGCTTGCAGATTGTGGATGGAAAATTTTTGCTACTCAGGGAACTCATGACTTTCTCAAAAGCCATCAAGTAGAATCCCAATGCACTTATAAGAGAAGTCAAAAAAAACAACCCCATCTATCTAGCTTCATAAAAAAGAGATATTTTGATTTAATTATAAATATCCCTAAAGGCACAGGAGCTAATCCTATAACAGATGGGTTTCATATTAGACGTTTAAGTATTGATCATCATATCCCATTGATTACTAACTTACAAAACGCACAAGTATTTTTAAGCTGTCTAGTAAAGCTTAACTTGAAATCCTTGCTTATCCTTCCATGGCAATGCTTTGCTACAATTTCCGAAAAAGATCTGATAAACAGAAGGGCTATAAAGTGAAAAAAACAGTTAAGTCTTTTAAAAATATTCTCTTGAAAATTTTTGTAAAGATTTTGCGCTATTTTATCAAACAAAATACCATACAAGAGAGGTTTTTAGTTGTTTCTACAACTGGGCTAGGAGACACTTTATGGGGGACTCCTTCGATCCGCTCTCTTAGAGAACAGTATCCTAAAGGGTATATTGCAGTTTTAACAAGCCATATTGGAAAAGAATTATTAGAAAACAACCCCTATATTAATGATCTATTCTTATTGAAAAAACCTATAATTACCTCTCTTATTTCTCTTTATTCAAAGCTAAAGAAAAAGAAGTTTTCCTATATTTTATTCTTTCATTCCTCTCAAAGAATAGTTTTGCCTTTTGTGTATTTATTAGGAGCTAAAAAAATTATTGGTACCGAAGGATCAAATAAAGGGCTTGATTCTTTAATGACTCACCTTCTTCCCAAAAAACCACAACATGAAATCGTAAGACGCTTAGAAATTATTGCAGCATTAATTGGTAAAAAACCAGCTCACCATCGAATAGAAATTGCTTTAAGTGAGCAAGACAAAAAAAACGCTCTGCCTCTAATAGATCATTTACAAGATCACATACATCCTTGTATCTTGCTTCATCCAGGATCTAAAGATATTTTTAAACGTTGGCCTTCTTCTCATTTTATTGCCTTAGGCAATCTGTTAAGCACACAACATAAATGCCACATATTTATTACAGGCAATCAATCGGAAAAAGAACTAGTTTTACAAATCGCCTCTAATATTCCCAATAGCACTTCCTTAATAGATCTGCCTTTAAAAACATTTGCTGCTCTTATTCAGAACATGGATCTAATGGTTTGTAATGATACAGGTCCAATGCATATGGCTTTTGCTGTAAAAACACCTACTATTGCCATTTTTTGTCCCACAAACCCTCATCTGTGCGGTCCTTATGCTGTAAAAGACTATACGGTAATTGCAAAGAAAAAAACATGTTCTCCCTGCCTACAAAAAAAATGCGCAAATCCCTTTTGTATGTTGCAAATAGGAATGCAAGAAGTCTATGAAGCTGTTTTACATCAACTCTGTAAATCAGAAAAATTTGCTTTAAAATCCTTAAGGAAACTTTCATGAATCATACATTCAGAAATAGAAGTGTTATTTCGATGGAAAATTTTTCTAGTCAAGAGATTCTCTATCTTTTAGAACAAGCACACATCATGAAAAATTCTACCCCTCCACCCTTACTAAGAACTTCTATTCTCGCTACCTGCTTTTATGAGCCCTCCACTAGAACCCGTCTCTCTTTTGAAACCGCTATGCTTAAATTAGGAGGCCGGGTAATTGGATTTCCCGATGGGAAAAATACCGCTGCACAAAAAGGGGAATCTCTTGAAGATACGATAAGAGTTATAGGATCTTTTGCAGATGTCATTATATTGCGGCATCCTTCTAAAGAATCTATACATCTAGCTCATAAAAGCACTAAAACACCGGTTATCAACGCTGGTAATGGTACAGAAGAACATCCCACTCAAACCTTAACAGATCTATTTACCATGCAAGAAACACAAAAAGATCTTCAAGGATTATCTATTGCCTTTGTAGGGGATCTTAAATATGGACGCACAGTACACTCTCTCTGCTTTGCATGTGCTTTATTTGGTATGCGTCTGTTTTTTTGTGCTCCGGATGGCTTATCTCTTCCTCAAGAGTTACTCGCTCACTTAACAAGAAAAAAAATACAATTTTCCTTCCATCAAAATTTAGATGAAATCATTCCCCGCTTAGATATTCTCTATATAACACGTCTGCAAACGCATAAATTGACAAGCACTGATCCCACCTTTTTTAACCTTTATCCCTTGAAATTAGCTCATTTAGTAAATGCACCTTCCCATTTAAAAATACTACATCCACTTCCAAGAAATAATGAGATCGATCCTTTAATTGATCATACCCCATTTGCACACTATTTTCAACAAGCAGAGAATGGGGTATACACTCGTATGGGACTATTACATACTATTTTACAAGGATCCTTAAAATATGATTACGTTTAAGCAAGTCTCTACCGTCGATGGTAAAAGGCTTGATTGGCAAATCCCCTCTATAAAAGAGATGACCTTTGATAGTCATCATCTTACACTCCTGCCCGCTTTAATCGATCCACACGCTCATTTTCGCACTCCTGGGTTAGAATATAAAGAAGATTGGAAGACAGGAGCTAAAGCTGCTTTACAAGGAGGAATTACCACCGTATTTGACATGCCTAACACTCTACCTATTACAAACACACTAGAGAGAGTTTTAGAAAAAAAACAGCTTATCCAAAAACAGTTAAAGCAGGCAGAAATTTCCTTGCATTTTGACTTATACCTAGGTGTGGATAAAAACCACTTTTCTGAGATTGAGCGTTGTCGTAATGAAGTTATCGGTTTGAAAATTTTTATGGGGTCCTCAACAGGAGGTTTGTTATTAGATGATGATACATCATTAGAAACAGCTTTTAAACTCGCTGCAGAAAATGATCTATTAGTTGCTGTACATGCAGAAGATCAAGATTTAATTCTTAAAAGAAAAGCCCGGTTTTCTCATCATAAAGAACCTAAAATTCATTCTAAAATTCGTAACGAACAAGTAGCTTATCTAGCAACTAGCAAAGCTATTGACTTAGCTCGTAAGTATCACACACGCTTATACCTTCTACATGTGAGCACAAGTCAAGAAATAGAGTTGATTCGGCAAGCTAAAGAAAAAGGCATTTGTGTGTATTGCGAGGTTACCCCCCACCATCTATTTCTTTCGACAAAAGCCTATGATTCACTAGGAACTAAAGCACAAGTGAATCCCCCTTTAAGACAACAAGTTCACTCTGATGCACTATGGCAGGCTATTAGAGAAAAAGTGGTGGATACAATTGGATCAGATCACGCTCCTCACACCCTAGAAGAAAAATCTGCAAGTTATCCTAAAAATTTATCGGGAATGCCCGGCATAGAGACTACCCTTCCCTTACTTCTAGATGCCTGTAATCAGGGAAAAATCCAATTGTCCGATATTGAACAACTCATGCATAAGAAAATCGTAGAGATTTTCCGACTCCCTTCTTGTGAGGATATTGTTTTAATCGATATGCAAAAAACACAAGTACTAGATCCCTCTTTATTACAGACAAAATGCAATTGGAGTCCCTATGCGGGTCTTACTTTAAAAGGTTGGCCCGTTATGACTGTTTTAGGAGATAATCTCTATGCCTGCCACTAAATTACCTAATTGGTATCCAGATCACGCCCCTATTTACGATATGAAAAAAAGTTATCTAGAAAATGCAGAAGAGGGCCCTTTCTTTGATGGAGCAATTCCCAAAAGAAACCTTTCTTCTAGAGAAGCAATGCTTAATTTTTTGGGATTCCCAGTAGCCTCTTGTATTGGTGTAGCAGCTGGGCCTTTATTAAACTCTAAATGGATTTCACTAGCAGCTAAATTGGGATATGATATCCCTGTATATAAAACCATTCGCAGCAAAGAATATGCAGCTCATCCTATGCCAAATATTATTTATGTTGATACAAATGGCCCTATACATGCAAATGACCCCAAATATAGTGTTAAACAAGTCCCTTTTCTACCTAAGCAAATAGAGGATCTAGCGATTACAAACTCTTTTGGCATGCCTTCTAGATCACCTGCTTTTTTATTAGAGGATATCCCTCGTGCAAATGCTTATCTACAAGAAGGACAGGTTATGGTTGTTTCTATAGTAGGTTCTTTTCAAAAAGAGCGTTCCTTTATAGAAGATTTTGTAGCTGTTGCTACCTTAGCTAAAGCAGCAGGTGCTAAGATTATCGAAGCGAATTTCTCTTGTCCTAATGTAAAGACAAAAGAAGGAGCTATCTATATGTCCCCTTCTGCTGTTGCAGAAATCGGAAAGGCACTTGTTAAAGCTGTTCATCCTATTCCTTTAATCATTAAAGTGGGTGTTTTTCCTTCTAAACAACTATTACAAGAAGTATTAATCACAGCTGCTCAAAATGGAATACAAGCCATTTCTGGGATTAACTCAGTTAGCTCTAAAGTAGTTGATTCTGCTGGGAATTCTCCTTTAGGACCTGATAGACCAACAAGTGGTATTTGCGGAGGACCTATTCTCTCCACTGCAGTGCGATTTATTACACAAGCCCATGAAATTATCCAAAAAGAAAAGCTCGACCTTACCTTAATCGGAGTAGGAGGTATTTCCCTGCCAGAGCATTTTTCTGTTTTTTTTAAAGCAAAAGCTCATGCCGCAATGACCGCAACAGGTATGATGTGGGATCCTTATTTAGCAGCAAAATACCATACAAAAGAGCAAAGATGATCCAATTACAAACTAAAAAAATGATTCTTGATCTTTTCAGCATAGGATCGATTCAATTTGGCCATTTTGTTTTAAAGAGTGGTATTACTTCTCCGATTTACATCGATTTAAGACGGATTATTTCTTTTCCAAAGATGGTAAAAGAAATCCGCGATGCCCTCTGGCAACTTGCGTCTGATTTAGAATTTAGTTTGATTTGTGGAGTGCCTTATACTGCTCTTCCTCTTGCGACAGCTATCTCTTTAAAATATAATATTCCCATGCTGATGCGCCGTAAGGAGATTAAGGAATATGGAACAAAATCTATTATTGAGGGAATATTTAGTAAAGAGCAGCTTTGTTTAGTCATTGAAGATGTGATTACTACAGGTAAAAGCATTCTTGAAACAGTTATTCCCCTACAAAATCTAGGAGTCATTGTTAAGAATATTTGTGTTGTGCTCAACCGCGAGCAATCAGATGTAAAAGCCCTGCAAAAAAATGGGCTTTCTGTTCACAGCTTAATCAGTATTTATGAAGCCTTGGAAGTATTATATGAAGAGAAAAAAATCGAAGAAAATATATTTCAAAATGTTACTTGTTTTTTAAAAACCTATGACAAGAAAATATAGTTATGAACAAAGAATAGCATTTTGTCCTAATCCAGTTGCAAAAAAACTATTTAGCATCTGTCAAGAAAAACAAAGCAATCTCTGCGTTGCAGCTGATTTTACCTCATCTGATGCCTTAATTGCTTTTACAGAGTTGATAGGACCTGAAATCTGCATGTTAAAAACACACATAGACATTCTCAACGATTTTCATCCAAATACTACAAAAAAGCTCCAAGAGCTTAGTCATAAAGAGAACTTTACGATTTTTGAAGATCGTAAATTTGCGGACATTGGAAATACCGTACAATTACAATATCAGGGAGGCCCTTTTAAAATGGTTGAATGGGCTGATTTGATCAATGCACATAGTGTTGCAGGGCCTGGTATTATCGCAGCTCTTAAAAATATAGGTCTTATCTCTAACAGAGCATTGCTTCTATTAGCAGAGATGAGCTCTTCTGGAACCCTTGCTAAAGAAGAATATGTAGAAGCTACGCTAAAAATGGCTGAACAACATGAGGATTTTGTGATTGGTTTCATTTGTTTAAAAAAAATTTCTAACAACCCAAAATGGATTCACTTTACACCTGGTATTCAGTTTGCTAATGATAAAGACGGTTTAGGACAGACATACCAAACCCCAGACGCAGCCATCAAAGCAGGAAGTGATATAATCATTGTGGGTCGAGGAATCTATCAAGCAGAAAACCCAAAACAAGCAGCGAGTGAATATCGCAAAGCCGGATGGTCCTCTTATGCCCTCAGCCTATCTTCCTAAGATTTTTATTATTATTGTAAATTGGAATGGGAGGCAAGATACTCTAATCTGCCTAAGTTCTCTAGAGTCATTGGACTATTCTAACTATCAAGTAATCATTGTTGATAATGGATCAAAGGATGATTCTATTTCTGCTATAAAGCTTCAGTTCCCTAATCACGTACTGCTAGAAAATCAAACCAACTTAGGATTCACAGGTGGTAATAATATAGGAATCCAATACGCTTTAAATTACAAAGCCGACTTTGTTTTGCTGCTAAACAATGATACCAAGGTTTCTTCTGATTTATTAAAGCACTTCATGCTAGGATTTCAACAATTCCCTAAGGCAGGAGTTCTTGGAGCTAAAATTTGCCTGATGCAGAACGAGGGAAAATTAGATCATTTCGGAGGAACTTGGAATCAAAAAAAAGGAGTTTTTGATTTAATCGGATTACACGCATTAGATGAGAATTGGGACACCGCCTTCTGTATTGATTATGTTTGTGGGGCTGCTATGATGATCAAAAAAGAAGTTTTCGAACAAATAGGTCTCTTGGAATCTCGCTTTTTTTTGATTTGGGAAGAATCCGATTTTTGTATGCGTGCCAAACGCAAAGGATTTCAAATTATTAGTTATCCCTCTGCAAAAATTTGGCATAAAGTTTCTGCTTCTTTTACAGGTAAAACACATAGCACCTATTTTTGGTGGCGCAATCGTCTTCTTTGGATCGAGCGTAACTGTGCTTTTAAGCACCTTTTAAGCATCTATACACGAGTATTAATTCCCGAGACCCTTCATCTGATAAAAATCTATTTGCTGAAATCTATACAGTATACTTGTTTTAAACCTTTTTACGCTAAAGCTGAACAAGAAAGAAAAAGACATAAACTTTTTACCTATAAAGCAGCTCTACGAGGTATAAAAGACTATCTCCTTCGTCGCTTTGGGCCCGGGCCTGATTGCTACTAAAATGGAGTTCTAATTTGACGAAGCTAAGACAAACTGCTATAAGTTAATAAATAAGGCATCTTGTCACATAAGCATGACAGACTTGGCAATTTTCAATCTTTACAACTATTGATTTATGACTATTAACAAAATTTTAAAATACCTCTTCGTTTTTCTTCTTCTTACTTTTGTAAGCTGTGATCGTAATATGATCATCATAAATGATGTCGATGAAAGAGAGGCAAATGAGATCATTGTCTTTCTAGCAAGTAGAGGGATCTCTTCAGAGAAAATGCAAGCTGTAAGTACAGGAGCTAGTGCAACAGGAAATGAAGCCGTAAAATGGAGCATCACAGTTGATGGAGCCCATTCTACAAAAGCCATGGCTATTTTAAATCAAAATGGATTGCCTCGTAAAAAAGGAACAAGCTTACTAGACCTTTTTGCAAAAGCGGGTTTGATGTCTTCAGAAAAAGAAGAAACCATTCGTTATCAAGCAGGGCTTGCTGAGCAAATCGCTAACATGATCCGTAAAATCGACGGTGTGCTAGATGCAGATGTACAAATCTCTTTTCCCTCTACTGAAGCTTCTTCTATGGCTTATGGATCACAACAAGAGAAATTGAAAAAAATTACAGCAGCCGTCTATGTAAAGCATCAAGGAATATTCGATGACCCTAATGCTCATCTCTCTTCTAAAATTAAACGCCTTGTATCTGGTAGCGTAACAGGCCTTGATCTCAATGATGTCACAGTTATTTCAGATCGTGCGCGTTTTATTGATGTCTCATTAACTCCCATGAGCGAGTCTTTAGAAGGGGCTGGAAATGAATATGTGAGCATTTGGTCAATTATATTAAATAAACACTCAGCTTCCCGTTTCCGTATTGTCTTTTTTCTTCTGATGTTTTGCTTATTTATATTTGCTTTGCTTATCGGTTGGATGATTTGGAAGTTCTATCCCTTCCTTAAAGAAAAAGGAAATTGGAGAAATCTGCTTAAAATCGCTCCCTTTAAAGAAAAAGAAGGAAAGATGAAGCCTCCTGAGAGTGAGAGTTAAGTTATGGATAAAGTAGCTTTTTGTACCTTAAGCTCTCTTATTATGTCCTCTCAAAAAAAAAAGGACTTGCTTACCTGCTTATCAGAAGAGATGCAAACTCAAATACACACATCTCATAAAGAAAATATAGAGATAACCGATACGGCCTCCTCTATATGTAAGCAACTTGATGCTATACATTTTTCCTGGTTTGTACCACATCTGCGCTCTCTTACAGAAAAAGAGGCTAAGCTTTTCATATCCTGTTTATCGCTTCAACAAACACAAGATTTAAAAAAAGCATTGATGCTCTCTGAATCTTTTCCAAAACCCACAACTTTAGCAAAAAAATACTTAACTCAAGAATTATTTAAAACGATTGCCCCTGAAAATCTAATCCCTTGTTGCTTTCTGCCGCAACACCCTTTACTAACTTTACTTGATTTAAATACTACACAATTAAATACCCTCATTGAACTATTAGCAATGCATGATTTGGCAGTAGAAATTCCTCAAATCATCTCCACGCAAAAATTAAAATTGATTGATAGTTCTCTTACTAAAGAACAGACTCATTATTTAAAAAGCCTTCTGTCTCAAAAAGAACCTGTTATCTTTAAAAAAATAGGACTCTCTGAATGGGGTGCAGATTTAGATGTATTGAAAGACGCATTAACGCAAAGAGGCATTAATCGATTAGCCAAAGCCATTTATCCCATTCATGCGAGCTTCACTTGGTATATAAGTCACCATCTAGAAATGGAAAAAGGTAAGCTATTAACCAAGCTATCTACCGCTACAAATGCTCCACAAGCAGCTGATTTGCTCAAAAATCAAGTCCTTTTACTCATGAAAACACTTAACTATCAAGCTTAACTTATGAAACTTCTAACACTCATTCAACAAAGTGAAATACATCCAGCAGCAGCAGAAAAAGTGATTCCTGCTAAAGATTTTAGTATTTTACTAGAAACAAAATTGCTTATTGAGCATGCACAAAAAGACATTGTTCTTTATAAACAAAAAGTGGAAAAAGAGTGTAAAAAACTACGTGCCCAAGCAAAACAACAAGGCTTTGATGAAGGGCTTGAGCAATTCAGCACCTATATTACAGATTTAGAAAAAAAAATGCTTTTTTGGTATTCAGAACTACAAAAAAAAGTACTTCCACTTGCCCTGCAAGCGGCTAAAAAAATCGTTAGTCAACAACTCTCTTTAGATCCTGAAACTATCGTGCGGATCGTTTCCGAGACGCTTAAAAGTGTGAAGCAAAGTCCTGATATCACCATCTATGTTAATAAATTAGATAAAGAGATCCTAGAAGCAAATAAACCTACTCTTAAGAAAAATCTTGAACAAGTAAAAACTTTTACGATTCAAGAAAGAGATGATGTTGAGCAAGGAGGCTGTGTTATTGAAACAGATAGCGGAATTATCAATGCCAAAATAGATAAACTCTGGGAATCTCTAGAGCAAGCTTTTCAGAAATATATGTAATTTTTAAAACTCTTATCAACCTCTTTCTCTCTTTTCTCTTAGAGAAAATCTAAGAATATACTAAATTCGGTAAAAAAATGGTACTGACATGCATAAACGCCTTCTGCTTTTTTCTTTTGTATTGCTAGCCTGTCTTTTTTTAGGAGACTGTTTATATGCACAAGAGGCCTCTTCACCTTCTATTGAACAACTAACGCCGACCCCTACTATTTTAGAAGAGTTAACAGCAATCACGGCTTTTGCACTTCTGCCTTTTGCCATTATGCTCTTAACTTCTTACATTAAAATTGTGATTGTGCTGTCTCTTTTACGCAATGCTTTGGGTATTCAACAATCTCCACCAAATCAGGTCATCAGCGGTATTGCTCTTTTAATGACGATTTATGTGATGTTTCCTACCGCTGTAGCCATGTATAAAGCAGGAGAGAATCAAATTAAAGACAGAGCTCCTACAAATTTATTTTCTGCTGAAAGCGCACAATATATGGTAGATGTAATCAATGTTACAAAAGAGCCTATGCGTGATTTTTTACAGAGAAACACCACAGCTAAACACATGGGTGGTTTTTATCAACTCGCTCAACGCTCTATACCAGAAGAATTCCGCGGTGGGTTAAAACCTAATGATTTTATCATTTTGATTCCTGCTTTTATTACTTCACAGCTTAAAGCTGCCTTTGAAATTGGTGTACTAATCTATTTGCCTTTCTTTGTAGTGGATTTAGTTACCTCTAATATTTTACTCGCTATGGGTATGATGATGTTATCCCCTTTAACAATTGCGCTTCCTTTAAAGTTACTGCTCATCGTAATGGTAGATGGATGGACATTGATCATTCAGGGACTAGTTTTATCATTTCGCTAACTTAAGGAAAAAACCATGTATAATACAGAAATCTATCAGCTTTCCTATCAAGCTTTGTTATTAATTCTTCTTTTATCTGGACCTCCTATCTTAATCAGCACTTTACTCGGATTAACGGTTGCTGTTTTTCAAGCAGCTACACAAATCCAAGAACAAACACTCTCTTTCATGGTCAAACTATTTGCGGTAATTTTTACTCTTCTCATTGTTGGAGGATGGTTAAGTGCACAAATTTTACAGTTTACCAATAATATCTTCATGAATTTTCCTAAATGGGCCTCTTAAAGATTTCATATAAAATCATTCATACTCGCTTTTTGTTGACCAAATTCTTTATAAAAACTAAATTGGGCCATAAAAACTATGCAGCGAAAGTTGTATTAAAACTAGAGGTTCTATATGCGATTAAATACAAAAAAATTGTGGCCTGCAGTTATTACCTTCGTGTTAGTAAGCTCTGCTCATGCAGATTCTTACGATTCACCTGCATCTGATCTAGAAAATTGTCTCCCTTGTCTTGAACAAAATTTGACTAAACCTGATTTAGAAAGTCGTCTTATTCTTATTGAAAAAAATTTAGAGAATTGCCTTAAAGCCCTTGAACAAAAACAAGATATAAATGGATCAATCAATCCTCCTGCCATGCCTTTAACTAGAAATGGATGGGGTCTTCAAATATCTGCAGATGCCCTATTTTGGCAAGTACAAGAAGATGCTCTTACCTATGCTATAGGCTTTTCATCAGATCAGGATCTTGGACAATCAGCCGCCTTAGTGAAACAGAAATACAATTGGGGATTTCGTGTTGGTCTTGATTGGACTCTGCCCCATGATAACTGGGATATAGCCGCTACCTGGACACATTTAATTAGCAATAGCCATCGTAATAAAACTACGGCAACTGACTTAAAGATTCCTACTGAAGGAGGCTCTCCTCAGCTATTTTTATTAGTATTACAAGGGATTAATGACCCTATTGCTACCGGTTACTCAAATGCGAGCTCAAGATATCATAATCGCCTTGATCAGATTAGTTTGAATGCTGCTCGTGAGTTTTTCGTAAGCAAGTGGGTAGTACTGCGTCCCTATTTTGGTTTAAGAGCTGATTGGCTACGTCAGAGATTACGCACCGGTTATTCTGGAAATGTAGTAGTTGCAAGTGCAGGAGTTGTGGTTCCTAATCTTTCCCTAGATATTCAACAAACCAATAAATGGCAAGGGGTCGGAATCGAATCAGGATTTAGTACACAATTGAGCTTTTGTGGTGGATTTAGCATCTATGGAAACATAGCTGCTGCTATTGAATATGGTCTACAAAAACTACACTTTTCTCAAGCCGGCTTTGACTTCAGCTCTGCTCAATTTGGAGGCCCATCAAATTCTGTCTTTAACGGGTTTGGCACAAGCTATCATATTTGCAGACCTATTCTAGATCTTCAAATAGGATTAGGTTGGGATTATAACTTTTGTAATGATAGGTTGCATTTTGGATTGAAGTTAGGTTGGGAAAACCATATATATTTTAATCAAAGCAGATTTTTGTTCGTACAAATAGCAGATGCCACAAATATTACAGCTACCACTGCCACAAACTACTCAGAAAATGCACATGGAGGAGATTTAACTTATCAGGGATGGACACTACATGCTAGCTTTGATTTTTAGTTAAGTTTATTTACTGTTACCTCATTCAATAGACCTTTTTTACATGAATCCTAATGACTCTTATCTTGCTTTTTTTTCTAAGCTTTTTGAACTAGATCCTTTTGCTCTGCTTTCCCTATTTTTTCTGGGATTGATGCGTTTTGCACCCATCGTAAGTTTAGCTCCTTTTTTAGGAAATAAAGCACCTAGCACTGTAAAAATGGGCCTTTTGATTTGCTTAACCCTTGTGTTTTTACCGCAAATGATTATGACCTCTCAAACAATGGTTGGATTTAATTTTCAATACATTGTTCTTTGTTTTAAAGAGCTCTTCCTTGGGTTTGTTCTTGCTTTCTTTATCACAATTCCTTTTTACATTGCAGAAACAGCTGGAGTAAATATCGATTTTCTAAGAGGATCTTCCGCTTTACAAGTGACAGATCCCTTTATGCAAACACCTTCTTCTTCTATTGGTATTTTGTATAATTATGTCATGATTGTAATCTTCTATCAAATCAACGGTATCTTTTATTTTTTTAACGCTCTTTTCGATTTTTATACAATTATTCCCATAGATAAAATGCTCCCATCGTATTTTTTTACTTTTCAAGCAGCTTTTTGGCAAAGCGTTTGGGGGCTAGTTGGAAAAATCGTGTCGGTTGGAATTCAATTATCAGCTCCATCTATCATTGCTATATTAATGACGGAGATGTTTTTAGGGATTGCTAATAGATTAGCTCCTCAAGTACAAATCGCTTTTTTAGGTATGTCTCTTAAGTCATTGCTTGGACTTGCAGTTCTTTGTGCTGCATGGTTTTTTATTTTACAACAAATGGGTATACAATCTTTAGGATATCTAAAAGACCTAGAAGCTGTTCTAAAGAGCTTTCAATAACATTTAAAATTAGCTAATTTTACTATTAACAGTCTTAAGTCTTTAATTAAATTTAGAAAAAATCCTTTTTGTATTTGTGTTTTTCCTGATTGTTTTTTTGATTTTTAAGTTCTAAAAACACAAAATTCATTTAATGCTCTAAAAAACAAAAAAGTCTTTCTTAAGTAGTTTTAAAGCATATTTAACCTATTCTAGACACAGGATTTTAACACCGCTTAAAAAAGGAAAATCACATACTTATACTATTTTTTGTTGACTTGAATTCGTAATAAAAATTACAGTGAAGCCATAAAAATGATGCAAATAAGGCTATCAAAACAAAAAATACTGCTCAGAATACGCTTTAAAAGAGATTATTCTTCCTTGCGGTTTTTCATTTAGGGCAAGTTTGCATCAGATGTAGCTGTTTACAAAGTTCATTGTAGGCAAATACGATGATCTTCAAGATATCTACATTGTAGCTGCTTGCGGAATTGCTAATTTCTTGCAAAGAAGTTGTTAACTCCGTGGGCAGCTACGAATTGTCGTTTATTGAAATTAAATGATCCAAACCCAGGGGGATCTATATGCAATGGAATTTGAAAAAGGTGTGGCCCGCAATTGCTGCATCTATGTTATTAGCAACAAGCTTTACGTATGCGGATTTTGGTGATTCATCATCCCTGCGTAATATAGAGAATCGTCTTAATTGCCTTGAGCAAAGACGAGGCGTAAATGGAATGATCAACCCTCCTGCCATGCCTTTAACTAGAAATGGATGGGACTTTCAAGTATCTGCAGATGCTCTTTTATGGCAACTATTTGAAGATGGCCTTAGCTATGCTGTAGAAACAACATCTACTGGCCTTCCTGTTGGAGCTGATGGAGTAAAAAGTAAATACAATTGGGGATTCCGTGTTGGCCTTGATTATACTTTGCCTCATGATAATTGGGATGTAGATCTTTCTTGGACACACCTAATTAGCAATCGCCATGGTAATTCTACAGCAAGTACTGCAGGTGCTACACCAAACGTTTTGGTAAAAGTACAAGGTCTTGCAAACGCTACTACTGTAGGTTATACAGCTGCAAGTTCAAAATATCACAACCGTCTTGATCAGATTGATCTTAACGTAGGACGTGAATTTTTTATCAGTAAATGGGTAACACTACGCCCCTTCTTTGGACTAAGAGCTGATTGGTTACGTCAAAGACTACGTACATCTTATACCTCTGCTACTTTGGCCCAAAGCACCAACCAAAGAAATAAATGGTGGGGATTTGGGATTGAGTCAGGACTTAACACACAATGGAGTTTCTGTGGTGGATTTAGCATCTACGGAAATGTAGCCACTGCGATTGAGTATGGTCTACAAAAGCTACAACTCAGTGAATCTGGCGGTGTTGATGCTTCATTTAGAAGAAGCTACCATATTTGCAGACCTATTCTAGATCTACAACTTGGACTAGCTTGGGATTACAATTTCTGCGAAGATGGCTTCCATTTTGGATTGAAATTAGGCTGGGAAAACCATGTATATTTTGATCAAAGCAGATTCTTGTCTTACAACACAACCAACTATTCAGACAACACTTCTGGTGGAAGTCTGACTTACCAAGGTTTTACATTGCATGCTTGCTTTGACTTCTAAGTAAAGTCTTTGCTATTGCAAGAAAATAGACACCAGGATTAAGTGAACATATTCACCCAAACTGGTGTTTTTTCATTCTTAACAAATACAAAATTTAAAAAAAAAGATCTTCGCTTTTTTACTGAATTTTTTTTCATTCAAAAAAAAATTATTGCAATCTATTTGTGTTAACATAAGATAGATGTCGATGCATTCAAAATAAAAATTACACCTAAACCACAAAAATGATGCAAAGTGAGTTTTTTCAGCAAAAAGTAGCGCTTTTAAGCCCTGCTTCTTGTTTTAGTATGAATTTGTATCTGGTGTAATTGTTGTTTGTTGAAATTAAATGATCTAAATTCAAAGAGGGATCTTATATGCAATGGAACTTGAAAAAGATGTGGCCTACAATTGCTGCATCTATGTTATTAACTCTAAACTTTACGTATGCCGATATCAATGATTGCGCTACGCCTGATTTAGCTAGACCTGATTTACCTAGGCCTAATTTAGTTAAGCCTACCTTAACTACCCCTAATTTAGAAAATTGCTTTTCTTGCCTTGAAACAAATGGAATGATCAATCCTCCTGGAATGCCTCTAACCAGAAATGGCTGGGACTTTCAAATATCTGCAGATGCTCTGCTTTGGCAGCTACAAGAAGATAGCCTTCTATATGCTGTGGAATCAACAACTCTTAGTCTTCCTGTGGGAAATGATAGAGTAAAACAAAAATACAATTGGGGATTCCGTGTTGGTCTTGACTACACTCTACCTCATGATAATTGGGATATAGCGGCTACTTGGACACATTTAATTAGCAATCGCCACGGCAGATCTACAGCAACTGCGGGTAATGTCTTAAGAAAACCAGGTCTTATATTAAGTGCTGCTACTGTAGGTTTTACAACTGCAAGTGCAAAATATCATAATCGCCTTGAGCAGATTAGCCTCAATACAGGTCGCGAGTTTTTTGTAAGCAAATGGGTAACACTACGTCCCTTCTTTGGATTAAGAGCCGATTGGTTACGTCAAAGATTACGCGCGTCTTATTCTGGGATAGCTACAAATCCTACAGACATCCAAGCCACTCAGAGAAGAAATAAATGGTGGGGAATTGGGATCGAATCAGGTCTTAACACACAGTGGAGTTTTTGTGGTGGATTTAGCGTCTACGGAAACGTAGCAGGTGCTATTGAGTATGGACTGGCCAAACAAACTTTAAGTGAATCTGGAATTACCAATTACTCATTTAAGGATAGTTACCGTATTTGCAGACCTGTTATAGATCTTCAATTAGGATTGGGTTGGGATTACAACTTCTGCGAAGACCGCTTCCATCTTGGCTTGAAATTAGGCTGGGAAAACCACGTGTATTTCAATCAAAGCTTACTTTTTGGCCCAACTCCAGTACTTGGTTCAGCTCCATTAGGAGATTTAACTTACCAGGGTTGGACACTACATGCAAACTTTGACTTCTAACTAAAGTTTTTAAATAAAAAAACACCAGAATTTAAAGTTCTGGTGTTTTTTCTTTAGCTAAATGAACTTTTTAAGTTTTCAACTGAAAAATTTCCATCTTTAAAAGCATGAAAACTAACAGTTTTTCTATCTCAGGGTACACACTCACAGCCTGCTGAATATTTAAGCAGATTTTATCTGCAAACTCTTCATAGCTAATAAGAAATTTCAGGTTTTAGTAACAGTAGAGCTTCTTTTAGAGCATGAATAAAAAGATCAATTTCCTCAAAAGTATTATAAAAAGCTAAAGAGATCCTTAATAAAGAGCTTAAATGATAACGCTTTAAGATAGGCTGGGCACATAAATGTCCTGTTCTCATCGCAATTCCTCTTAAATCAAGCAATGTGGCTAAATCAAGGGGATGAAATCCATCAATAGAAAAGCTTAAAATAGGACCTTTTTTTTGGGCTATCCCAATGATTTTTAATCCTTTAATTTCAACAAGTTGCTGAGTTGCATACTCAAGTAGGTCTTTTTCCCATGCCGCAATGAGTTTTTGGTCAATTGCTTCTATATAATCTAACGCTGCTCCTAAACCCATAACCTCTGCAATCATAGGGGTTCCTGCTTCAAATTTTAAAGGAGGTTCTTGATAGGTAATTCTATCAAATGCTACTTCATCAACCATATCTCCTCCTCCTTGATAAGGAGGCATCATTTCTAATAAAGAACGTTTGCCATATAACACTCCTAATCCCGTTGGACCATACATTTTGTGTGCTGAAAAAGCATAAAAATCCACCCCTAGCTTTTGCACATCAATTAGCATATGAGGTGCGCTTTGAGCCCCATCGACAACTACTTTAGCACCTTTTGCATGGGCTTCTTTAACAATTTCTGCAATGGGATTAACGGTGCCTAAAACATTTGACATATGTACAATGCTTACAATTTTGGTCTTATCGGAAAGCAGTTTTTGAAATTCTTCAAAAATTAACTCTCCAGATTCATTTACAGGAATTACTTTAAGCTGAGCTCCTCTTTCCTTGCAGCACATATACCAAGGAACAATATTGGAATGATGTTCCATTTCAGAAATAAGCACTTCATCACCTGGTTGCAAACAAAGTTTACTCAAGCAATGAGCAACAAGATTAATGGATTCTGTTGTGCTTTTGGTAAATATAATTTCCTCAACAAAAGCAGCGTTTAAGAAGCGTTTAACCTTTTGGCGAACAATGTTGTAATGAGCACTTGTTTTACTAGCAAAATCATAAACAGAGCGATTCACCGTTGCATAATGTTTTGTATAAAAATCAGATATCGCATTAATTACAATCTGCGGCTTTTGAGCTGTAGCTGCTGAATCTAAGTAAATGAAAGGGCGGCCATGCATTAACTGACGTAGCATGGGAAAATCTTGACGTATTTTCCAAACATTAAATTCTTGGTTCAAAACATTTCTCTCAAAATTTGCTCTATTAAAGAGCGATAAGGGACTTCTTGAATAATTTCTTGAGCATAAGCGCTAAGAAGCATTTCTTTAGCTTCTATAGGACTCAAACCTCTTGTTTCTAAATAAAAGAGCTGTTCTTCATTCAATTGAGAAACGGTAGCACCATGAGAGGCTTTCACATCATCTGCAAAAATCTCTAGATTAGGCTTACTATTAGCAATTGCTCCGGGGCTTAAGAGCAAGTTGTTGTTTAACTGATAAGCTCGCGTTCCTTGTGCTTCAGAATCCACTTTAATTTTCCCTTCAAAGCTTGACCGACTACAATCATTTAAGATTCCCTTAAAGTGTTGCAAAGAACTCGTATCAGGTGCTTTATGCTCAACGGTTAAATGACAATGTGAAGTAGCTTTTCCAGAGAGATTAAAGAGGCCCTTTAACTGGGTTTTGCTGTTTTTTTCTTTCAAACAAATATCTGCATTTACTCTAGAAACCATGCCACCTGCGCTCAAATGCATAGCATTAAAAGAGGCATTTTTTTTTAAAATAGCTCTTAAGGAAGAAAACTGCTGCCTATGCTCTCTATAATATTCTACAGAATACACATGAGCTTCTGCTTTTTCTTCCAATACAAAATCTAATAAAGGCAAACTTAAATAGGCATCCCTGTGATCCAAACAAGAAAAGATCCACTTTGTTTGTGTATGTGCTCCTGCTACAATTTGCATACGAGGTGCTACAAAAGGAACCTTTTCTGTTACAATGTGTAAACATTGAATAGGTGTATTTACTACAATTTTTGGAGGAATGTAAACAAATAAACCATTAGTGTGCAGAGCTAGATTTAAAGCAGCAAAAGGATCTCGTTCCCTTTGAATTTGTTGCTGAAGATGATTTTGCAAAAAGGCTTTATGAGAGTGCATGGCTTCTGATAAAGACAAAACTTTGATTTGAGAAGGCAATGCTGAAAAATCACTTAAGTTCGGATGAAAACAACCATTAACAAATAGGAAATAACTATGCTTGCTTTCTGGAAGAACCTCTGATTCAAAGTGCTTTTTATCTATTTCAGGGCTGTCGTATATCTGATCGATTGCTAAAGCGGCTAAGTCATGTAAAGAAACATATTTAAATGCATCTTGAGTACGATTTGGCATTCCTAGTTCTTGAAATTTTTTCCATGCTAGTTGACGCAAAAAAGAGAGAGCATCTGCTGTTTTAAGCTTTTCAAACTGTGCTTCTAAATATTGTAGAAGCAAAGGCTGCTCTTGTTTAGTTAAGCCAGTCATACCCTTTTCTCTCCAGTTCTAATGCAAGTGTAGCTGAGCCTGATTTCACAATTACCCCATCCAAAACAACATGAACAAAATGAGGTTTAATATAATCGAGCAAGCGTTGGTAATGGGTTATTAAGAGCAAACTTGAACCTGGTTTTAAAGCACTTTGCACACCTTTAGCAACCACTTTCATAGCATCAATATCCAGCCCAGAATCGGTTTCATCAAGAATAGCAAGTTTTGGTTCTAAAACAGCCATCTGCAGAATCTCATTTTTCTTTTTTTCTCCGCCTGAGAATCCTTCGTTAATACTGCGTGATTTAAATTCGCTTTTCACTTCTACAAGTTGCATTTTTTCTTGCATAATTTCATCAAAAGCTTCTTCAGATATAGATTCTAAGAGCCCTGCTTTACGCTTTGCGTTATAAGCTGCATGAAGGAATTGAAAGTTAGAAATCCCCGTAATCTCTACAGGGTATTGGAATCCTAGAAATATTCCTAAATGAGCTCTTTCATGCGCGCTTAATTCTAGTAAGCTCTTTCCTTCAAAAATGAGGTCTCCTGCAGTGATCTCATAAGAAGGATCTCCTGCTAAAATTTTTGCTAAAGTAGACTTTCCAGCGCCGTTTGGTCCCATAATCGCATGAATCTCTCCAGGGTTTATTGTTAAATTTAATCCCTTTAAGATGGTTTTTCCTGCAACGGTTGCTTGTAATTGCTTAATTTCTAACATGCTATCCAACAGAATTCTCTAATTTTAAAGTTAATAATTTTTGTGCTTCAACAGCAAATTCCAGCGGTAATTCCTGTATGACTTTTTTGCAAAACCCATTAACGATTAAGTTAATTGCATCTTCTCGAGAAATTCCTCTGGTTTCTAAATAAAACAGTTGCTCCTCATTCATTTTCGAGGTAGAAGCCTCATGTTCTAATTGGGCTGTTTCATTAGCTATTTCTATATAAGGGAAGGTATTAGCAGAACATTGATTACCAATTAACATCGAATCACATTGCGTATAATTACGCGCTCCTTCTGCACGAGGAGCAATTTTAACAAGCCCGCGGTACGTATTATGAGATTTATCCGCTGAAATTCCCTTAGATATGATCGTAGATCGTGTATTTTTACCTAGATGAATCATTTTTGTACCGGTATCTGCTTGCATCATACCATTGGTCAGAGCTACCGAATAAAATTCCCCTACTGAGTTATCCCCTTGTAGAATACAGCTTGGATACTTCCATGTAATTGCAGCTCCAGCCTCTACCTGAGTCCAACAGATTTTTGAATTAACTCCTTGGCATCGCCCTCTTTTAGTAACAAAGTTATAAATCCCACCAAGCCCTGTTTTAGGATCTCCTGAGTACCAATTTTGCACTGTAGAATATTTAATTTCCGCATGATCCATGGCAACTAATTCAACGACTGCTGCATGTAATTGATTTTTATTAAAAGCAGGTGCTGTGCATCCCTCTAAGTAACTTACATAAGAGCTTTCTTCAGCAATAATCAATGTTCTTTCAAACTGCCCGCTTTCTCGATCATTTATTCGAAAATAGGTAGATAATTCAATAGGGGAACGAACGCCTTTAGGAACATAGACAAAAGAGCCATCTGAAAACACAGCTGAGTTCAGCGCTGCAAAAAAGTTATCTCCAATCGGAACAACGCTTCCCAGATACTTTTCTATCAATTCTGGATAAAGCTTTATCGCTTCTGAAATCGAACACAAGACTACACCTGATTCTACTAAAGCTTTATGAAAAGTAGTCCCCAAAGAAACAGAATCAAAAACAACATCTACAGCTACATTAGCTAATCTTTTTTGCTCGTCTAAAGGAATGCCTAATTTTGCAAATGTTTTTAAAATTTCAGGATCTACTTCATCTAAACTATTTAAAGATTGCTTTTTTTTAGGAGCAGAATAGTAAGAAATATCTTGATAATCAATCGGTGTGTAACGGATATTTCCCCAATTTGGCTCTTTCATTTGCTTCCATTTGGCAAAGGCTTGTAAACGAAATTTCAATAAAAAAGCGGGTTCTTCTTTTTTTGCTGAAATAGCGCGAACCGTATCCTCTGATAGCCCTTTTGGAAAGCTTTCTGTTTCAATCGAGGTCGTAAAGCCAAATTTATATTCTGAGCGCTCTTCTATAAGTTGCTGGGTTGACATATATTTCCTATAAAATTCCTTCTATACTATCTGATGGCTATAGATTTTCTCAATCAAAAGCCTCAAAAATTTTATTCTTAAGATATTTAACTTTATTAAAAAGTTAAACCCACCTATTTAATACGCAATAACATACGCGTATAAAATCAGATTAAAACTCAAATAATTTTATTCTATCAAACAGAATTGAATCGACAAACCTCTGATCTTTTTAAGATTTGGTTTATGTTAGCAGTGTTTTACATTTATCTATCCAAAGAAAACGCCCTTGTCATCAATCAAGAAAAAACACTTAAATAAAAATAAATTTTATTGATATAAAAAAAATGTTTTTATAAAATATTTTTTTTCGTTTAAGGAGATTATATGTACATATCTGGATTAAGTGCACTAACACTACAGTCTATTGTTCCTTCAGTAGAGCAATTCCAAATCTCAAGCGTTGTAAAAAATGCAGCGAAAAACCTAAATAAATTCGCTGTACCTATTATTGCTTTAGCTGGATTAGCAAGTATGAGTTCTGTAGAAGGAGGGCCTATTACTTATGCTGGTTGCGTACTGGGTTGTGAACTTTTAGCTACCTCTGCAACCGGTGGAATTGGCTCAGTACCGGCTCTTCAAGCATGTATTTACTCATGTTTGCCTATTTTTGTAGCGCCGTGGTGTCCATAAAACATCCTTGAAAAAAGGCAAAAAAATTAACCCTATTATTTATTTTGTGTTAAAACAAAGAAACATATGACTAATACGCCTAATCAAAAAAATAAAAACGCAAAAACAAAAGACATTTTAACTCTGATCCGCCTTACCACTATGCAGCCCGAACAACTAAAACTCATGCTGCCTATGTCTATCATTCAAGCTATTAGCTTTTCTGGAAAAAATGCAACCATTGAAGAAGTAAGCTCCCTTGTTAAAGAAAAAATCTTACAAGATTCTTTTATAGAAAAATTTGCTTGTAGCTTTGATACAAAGTTTTCCCACAAAGAAATAAAACAACTGATCAATTTTTACCAATCAGAAACCATGGAAAAATTTTTAAAAAATAGTCAGAGTCTTTTCACCCCTATCTACGATGCATACCGTCATTTGATCGGTGAAGTTTTACAAGCCATGTAAAAGAATCAGTTTATATCGCAATCAAACTCAGAATAGATATCATACAAATCTTCATCCATTCTCTTTATGATATCTGTTACGTTTTTGCGCAATTTTCCTGGTATCTTTTGCAAGAAATTGGCAGTAATTGTTAACATTTCTTCGCTTGCGTCCATAAAATTACAAACTCTATCTATTAGGTGGTAACAGACATGTACACTAATCGTTCCACTTTTGCTTGATTCATGTGCGCCCGAGTCGTAAAAATCTTCCTCACATTTATCTTTCTTAGTAAGTAACTGATCAATAGAAACAAAAAGACTCTGTAAAGAACCATTCTGTTCATGATTCTTCTGTGTAAAAAATTGATTTAATAGCGAAGCATCTTTTTTAATTTCCTCAAGACAATTGCAACCTCTATTCTCTTGAACATGAAGATATATAATATAAACTGTTGCTGCTGTACAATAAATAGCGGTAGTTGCTCCCAACACTTTCTGTAAGGCTGTAATATTCTTCCAGGCGTTAATCAGATGAGAGGGAACTTTTGTGACATTATGAATAGCTCTCAAAACGCCTTTTGCACACCAATTATTAGTTGGATTGGAATTATTTCCTAAATCAAGAATTTCCAAGGAAGCACTATTCTTTGCTTCTTCTACACCTATCATAAATTCTCCTTAGAGTTAAATTGTTCTTATATAAAAAAATCTTATAAGTGGCTTAAAGATTTTTCACAAAAAAAATTGCGTCTTATATGTTCTACGTTTTCTTGGAATCCCTCTGGTATTTTTTCTAATTTGGACATCATTTTTAATATAGATCCACTTGCATTACATACCCTATCTATTAAGGGATAACAAACGTGCATGCCAATTACACCGTTTACACTCGATTCATGTGCTCCTGATTCATGGAATCTATTTTCGCATCTTTTTAGAATGGCAGCCATCAATGGAGAACTATAATTTCTTGATAAATCCCCTGGATCTTCCAATAAGATTTGATCTAAAAGCAAAGAGTTATTTTTGATCTCAAAAAGACAATCAATGGGTGTATTAGAGGCTAGAAACGAAAAGTTGTTTTTGCTCTCAAAAGGACAATCAATAGGTGTATGCGTATTCCTAGATTCAAGATATATGATATAGACTGTAGCAGCGGTGGAGTAAATAACACCAGCTGCTACCATGCATCTTTGAGAAATTGTCCCATTCTTCCAAGCACTCATCAAGTTAGCAGGGATTTTATGGATACTATTAAATGTCCTTAATACACCATTTGAAACATATGCGCAGAAGCCACTATTTTGATTAGAATTGCTATTTGTACCGTTTGTGCTTAAATCTATAGACATTCCTTACTCTTTTTTAAATCAAATCCTGAATTTGAAAAACCAGTCAAACAATTTATCCATTACTTCTAGCAAAGATAAAAATCTTAATTTAAACTTGTGATTTTTAAAAAGATTTTTTAGTTTTTTATCTCAAATATTTATCATTGGATTACTTGCAAGGTGTTTCCCGGTTGCAATCGATCTGTGGATTTTCTATCCAAGCGGAAAAAGGGGTGGTTAGATCAGCTAAAAAAGTAGTTTCTAACCAGAATGTGAAAAAGAGATCTCCATATCTTTCAGCTCCCAATAAAGCCGCATTTGCATAAGGAGGATACGGGTTAATTTTAGGATGAGAATAAGAAGAATCAGAAGGGGAAATAAACATATAAGCGAGCCAGAAATTAGGTAGAGAAATTTTAGGATCTAAACCCTGCTTCCAATCACTTAAGATAACCGGTCTTAAGTGATACCCTTTTTCTCTTTGAATAAGTTTTGTTAAATCATCATGCGTCACCCACATTAATATTCCATTTACCGTATCAGAAGATTTGGTTTGGAATAAATTTAACATGGCTACATCACTTTTGCGTGAGATTTTTTTTGAAGGATTTGCCTTATAGTTAAATGCACGTTGAAATCCGTAAGCTACTACCAGGCGATAGGTGTCAATAGTTGTTTGAGGAATTGTTTTGAGGGCAGATTCAGGGTGTAATAAACTTCCATAGGCAAAAATGGGAATACGCTGATTAGGAAAAAGCTTAAATACTTTTTCTACTGATACAGGAAAGGAGAAAGAGGGGTATTGCTTGAGATCGCTCTCTAGCTTTTGAGCATGCTCAACAAGCAAGGCATGTTTATTAATCCCCCATGGAGGGGTTTCTGCTCTTAAATCGGTTAACAAAAAAAGGAATAATAAAAAGATTCTCATTTAACATTGTATTTTTTAAATATATCGAAAACTACTTAATGCCAAAAAACATGTCAAGAAGGTAGCAACTCTAAATACTTTTCCGCTTGAGTCAGATGTTCGGGAAGATCAATCCCTAAAGAGCTCTCTAGAGTTTCATTTACACGAATGCGTAGGTTATGAAACAAAAAGCGCAATTGTTCTAATTTCTCGGCTTCTTCAATCCCACAAGAATCTAATTGGGAAATCTTCTCTAAAGCTGTTTGAGAAAAAGCATAAAGCCCAATATGTTGATAATACAATTGCAATAGATTTTGATCGCGATAATAAGGAATCGCATGGCGAGAAAAATACAGTGCATGTCCTTCATGATTACAGATCACTTTCGTAATATGGGGCGATAAAATATCGGAAGGATCTACAATTTTTTTCTTCAGAGTCCATATATCGCTATTGCAGGGCGACTGTAAAAGGTCTTTGATCATTTGTTCATTAATAAATGGCTCATCTGCTTGCCAATTGACCCATATATCTGCTTGCATAGAGCCTTTTTGCATAACTTCAACTAATCGGTCTGTTCCTGTTGGACACTCTTGAGATGTCATAATACAATTAGCACCGAAGGATTGGACAACTTCTCTTGTCTCTTCTGCATCTACAGCAATCACCACTTGATCAAAACAAGAGATAGAACATGCTTTTTCCCATACCCATTGGATCAAAGGTTTTTTATGTAATAAGGTAAGGATTTTCTTAGGGAACCGCGTAGAGTATAATCTAGCGGGTATTACGCAAATAATTTTTAGCATTCTAACCTTTTTGGGTATTCTAAATACCAACGAATAGTCTCTCTTAAAGAAGATTCAAAATCATACATAGGCATCCAGCCAAGATTTTTCTTAATCTTAGTAGCATCAATAGAATAACGCAAATCATGCCCTGGTCTGTCAGCTACTTTTTTAATGAGAAGCTTTAGCTGAGTAGGATCTTCGTTTTTTAAGACAGAAAAAGTATCAATGATAGAATGAAGTACATCGATATTTGTTTTCTCGGATCCTCCACCTATGGCATAAGACTCTCCTGCAGCTCCTTGCTCTAAAATTGTCCAAATAGCCTTAACATGATCCTCAACAAATAACCAATCGCGAATGTTTATTCCTTCTCCATATATAGGCAGAAAGGATTTATGCAAACAGCCTGCAATCATCCTTGGAATAAACTTCTCTGGGTGTTGATAGGGTCCATAATTATTGGAACAATGAGAAATAGTAGTGGAAAGTTTATACGTATTGGCATATGCACGTACAAAGTGATCTGCCGCTGCTTTAGAAGCTGCATAAGGAGAATTGGGTTTATAAAGAGATGTCTCCTTAAAAGAGCTCTCTTGATGGGTTAAAGATCCATATACTTCATCAGTGGATACATGATGAAAGTGAATTTGAGGAGATAAGCGCACAAGATCTAGCAGTGCAAGAGTTCCTCCTACATTGGTTTCTAAAAACTCTCTTGGTCCTAAAATGCTTTTATCAACATGGCTTTCTGCAGCAAAATGCACAATTGCTTCAATCTGATGCTCTTTTAGAAGCTGTGCTACTGTTCTTTGATCACAAATATCTGCTTGCACAAACACATGACGCGCATCATTTTGAATGGGCTCTAAATTATGCATATTTCCTGCATAGGTCAGCACATCAAGATTCACCATCTTTTCAACTCCAAAAACCTTGTTTAACCCATAACGAATAAAACAAGAGCCAATAAAGCCCGCTCCCCCGGTAACTAATAAAGATCTAAACCGTGATCGCATCTATAAAAAATTCTCCTAATGCTTCTTTCCAATGTCTGGGAGAGTTATTTAGCTTTTTAGAAATCTTCTGTGTTCCTAATACATTAAACTTTGGACGTTTTGCCATATTTACATAATTAGTAACTGAAATAGGAATAACTCTCTTACAAAAGACCCGCTCTTGCAGCTTTTCAAAAATCTCTTTTGCTATATCAAAACGAGAACAAACACCTTGATTCACAAAATGATAAATTCCCCTCTCTTGCATAAGATCCAAAATGACAGAAGCTAAATCATAACAATAGGTAAGACATCCCCATTGGTCTTGAATTACATGAACCTCTTCTTGATTTTGCAATAGGGGTAATAAAGAGCTGATGAAATTTTTTCCTCCTGCACCAAAAACCCAAGAAGTACGAAGAACACACGCATTAGGATAAATATCCAACACTAGATTTTCTCCTTCTAGTTTACTTGCACCATACACATTTAGAGGACAAGGTGTATCTTCTTCGCAATAGGGAATTTGCTGATCTCCTGAAAATACATAATCCGTTGAAATATGAATGAAGTGCGCATCCATTAGCTTTGCTATTTTTGCTACAAAAGAGGCCCCTGTTGCATTGACCAAAAAAGCTAGTTCTGGATTTTTTTCTGCTTGATCTACATCGGTATACGCCGCGCAATTAATGATATGTGTGGGTTGTACCAATTTAGCTCTTTGTAGTAACTGATCATAATCTGTGATATCAGCTAAAGATCTGTCATCAGCAATAAACTGTACATCCCTTTGGATGCATATTTTTGCACATACATTAGCCAACATCCCTTTGCCTCCTAGAATCCAAATCTTCATATTATTTGCCGTAAAAATGGTTGATTGCGATCCCTTTCAGATAAGATAACTGAAGAAAGAGGCCATTTAATTCCTACATCAGGATCATCATAACGAAATCCCTTTTCCTCTAATGGATCAAAAGAACTACTCACTTTATAACAAACATGAGCGGTTTCACTGATTACACAAAATCCATGTGCATATCCTGTAGGAATAAATAACTGTTCCCCTTTTTCTGCATCCAAATAAACCCCTAGCCATTTGCCAAAAGTAGAACGCGTTGAACAAATATCCACTACTACATCAAAAATAACTCCTTGCATTACCCAAATCAGTTTTTCTTGACCCGGTAATCTCTGAAAGTGCATTCCTCTTAAGGTCCCACGTTGAGAAAAAGAATGATTGTCTTGGATAAATTCACAATGAATTCCTTTTTCTCTATAGCGTTGTTTATGAAATGTTTCCGAAAAAAAACCCCTTTGATCAAAAAATCTCTGTGGCTTAATTAAACTGATACCCGGTAAAGTTAAAGTTTCTATTTTCATATGGGAGTAGTGTATGTATAAAGCAATACTATCATTTTTTATCTTAATTAACCTGACTTTTTCAAGTGCTTATACAAAAAAATCTACTTGTGCCTATCCTAAGTTTGTACAAAATAATAAGGAATTAAACTACTAGAACATGAGCATTTTTAAAAATTATCTTATACGACTTGTTATTTTATGTTCTCCTTTAATTGGATTTGCAAGCTCTCCTGATATGCCTCATATTACTTCTAACGAGCCTTATGAGCCTTGGTTTACAGGACCCTTGCTTACACCAACTGCAAATGTTGTTCCTAAAGGCCACTACAACATACAATCCTATTTGTTTTTTACAAATATCTATGGGCATTACAATGCCCATTGGAAAAACCATTCTATGCCTCACTTATTTATTGGTTCCTTTGTACTAGACGTCCAATTCGGATTGTCAAAAATTTGTGACTTTCAGTTCAATCCCCTAGTATTGTATAAGCATCAGAAAGATATCCATGCTTGGTCTTTTGGTGATATCCCCATATCCCTTGGTTTTCAATTATACAAAGCAGCTCCTACTGGACCTGCCATTAAACTAAGGTTACTTGCTACCTTGCCTACAGGAAAATACCAACACTTGAGCTTGGATAAGCAAGGATTAGATGCAGGAGGATTAGGGGGTTATTTTCCAGGAGTTGCTTTAGTTATGGGGCGAACATTTCAAATGGGCTGCTCTCAATTTCTAGCAACTCGTCTTAGCTTAAGCTATCATTTTCCTACTCCGGTTCACGTAAAAGGATTAAATTCCTACGGAGGAGGGCCCCATACAAGAGGCAAAGTATTTCCCGGACAATTTTTTATTTCACTATTGGGACTAGAATGGTCCTTTAGCCAACGCTTTGTTTTAGCTTGTGATTTAGAATATATACACACTAATAAAATACGTTTTAAAGGAGAAAGAGGACATTTGAATGGCATTCCTCATTTAATAGGTGCTGCTTCAAAAGAGCAAATAAGCATCGCACCTGCTCTTGAGTATAATTTCAATCAAAGCGTAGGAATTATCGCTGGCTGTTGGTTTACTGTAGCAGGCCGCAATATACCCGCTTTTGCAAGTGGTATCATCTCCCTTAACATTTACAAATAAATTTTATGTTTTTAAAATTACTTCTTCTTCTGTCTCTTATAATGAGTTGTGATGGGAAAACAAATACTCCCCATGCTTCCTTTCTTAGTCTTTCCAAAAAGGAAGCGCATGCTATTGGTCAAAAAATTTGGCAAAATGAATGTGGCGCCACTACCCATAGATTGCTAAGTTGGAATCTAGGTGAAGATTTTCTCTCTTTAGGAATTGGACATTTTATTTGGTATCCAAAAGGCAGGCAAAAACAATTTGCAGATACATTTCCTGACTTCCTTCTGTTCTTGCAAAAACATCGTGTTTCCATTCCCTCTTGGCTTGAGAAAGAAAAAGATTGTCCCTGGTATTCTAAGCAAGAATTTGACCAAACCCAAGATCCACGCAAGCAAAGTTTAAAAAAACTACTCATTCAGACCATTGAATTACAAATGCTCTTTATTGCGCAGCGCTCACAAAAGGCCCTTGCAAATATCCTCTTCTCTCTTCCCCTTAAAGAAAAAAAATCTTTTATCAAAAAAATACGTCTGCTTGCTCAAACCTCTAATGGGAAATACGCCATAATAGATTATATTAATTTCAAAGGGGAAGGAACTACTCTCAAAGAGCAATATGCAAATCAAGGATGGGGATTAAAACAAGTGATACAAAATATGCCAAATCAATCAACTAATCCCGTTCAAGATTTTGTGAAAGCAGCCAATTTGTTATTGGAAAACCGGGTAGCTAATGCACCTAGAGATGAATCGCGCTGGCTACCTGGGTGGAAAAATCGCCTATCGACTTATTTAAAGTCCTGAACCTTCCACGTAAGCTAAAAACCTCTTTATATTCATCTTTTTGATTTCCTCCATCCCTATGTGCTTAGCAATCTCCTCTCCTTGACTATCTAAAACAATCAAAGTAGGCAAGCTAGTTATCTTAAATTTTTTACATAAGTTATCTGTTTTTGGATTACTTGCATTGATCTTAATAAAGATAATTTGTTTATTAAATAGGCGGGCCCAACTTTCATATAAGGGGTTGAATTGCTCGCAAGGAGGACAAGAATCTTTATAAAAATCGATAAAGACTATTTTTTGACTTCCTAAAAGTGCATCTAATTGCTTTAAAGAAGAAACTTCCAAAGGAGTGTTTCCTTGTTTATTTGCAGAATAAATCGGCAAAGCGCAAACCATAAATAAACCACTTAAAATTACTAAAATAGTTTTCATTTACTTATCCTTTTTTAATTTGTTTTTGCAGAAGCTCACAAGGCTTACATGGTTTATTGATTTCTTTTTGTAATTGCATGGCTGCTTTAGCGCCATCTGCTGCTGCGCAAATCGCCTGCTTAAATTCAGGATCTGCTACCTCTCCTGCAGCATACACCCCCTTAATAGAGGTTTTTTGGTGCTCCTTTAATCGAATATACCCTGAATCCAGCTCTAATTGATTGGCAAATAATTTTGTGTTTGGCAGAGACCCAATAGCTAAAAATAAAGCATCTACTGGTAGATGATAGCTTTTTTTGTGTTTTTGATTAGATAAAATAAGATGGTTTACTCTATCTTTTTCTCCTTTTATTTCTTTTACTATAGTTTGATAGAGAACTTCTATATTGGGTAAAGAGGTTACTTGTTTCTCTCTTTGTTTCTCTACAGTGCGAAAACTTCTTCCGCGCACTATAATATAAACTTTTTTAGCAAGATTTGCAAGATACTGCGCTTCTGTTAAAGCTCCATCTCCTCCTCCTACCACCGCTACGATTTTATCCTTGTAAAATCCTCCATCACATACTGCGCAGCTATATACCCCCTTAGACCAATAACTTTGCTCTCCAGGAATATGCAATTTATTAGGCGTTGCTCCTAAAGCAACAACTACAATAGGCGTGTAGTATATCATCTCTTCTTGAGTGATTAAAGAACGAGTTGTTATCTGATGTGCTTTTTGAGAAAGATCCTGAGAGAGCACTACATCAATTACTTCCTCTCTAAGCAATTCAGCTCCATTTAGACTGGCCTGATTTTCCAGATCTTTACCTAGTTCAATTCCTGAAATGACATCTCTTCCTGGCCAATTTTCTACTCTAGGAGATTGCGTAATCATCCCCCCTACGCTATCTCCTGTAATGACAACTGGTTTAATGCCAGCGCGCCCACAATAAATAGCAGCTGTTAAACCAGCAGGGCCTCCTCCTAAAATTAAAACCGGTACATCTTTTGTTTCAGCAGCATAAATAAAAGTAGAAAATAGAATGAGAATTAGCGCTAATATTTTTTTCATTTATACCTCTCTTTAATTTACATATAATCTTTTTGAGAAATAAAATAAAGATTTTAAATAAATCAAACTAATAATCTTATGAATTAATTTATTTAAGAAAATAAAAAATTCCTACATAGTAAAACTGTTATTAGCTTTAATTAAAGTGGTATTTTTATATATAATATTTTTATAATTAAAACAAATAGGTAAAAATAATGAGTACTTCTATAACTTTGAATTATGTGAATTCAGAGCCGAATATTTCTTCAGCGGCAACTCCTCGCTATTTGGATTGGACCCAAAGAACTCCAGATATTCAAGAGAAGATTAAGCAAACTTTTAATACTTTATCTACGGACACTAGAAGTGGTTGGGGATTGTATAATGGTTCGGATAACTATAGCATGTGTGGAGTAGATGAACACTCTTTGATGAAAAAAGTGATCCAACAAGCACCCACAACTCAGAAGAATTTCTATGCCTTAGACATAGGGGCTGGGAATTTTCAATGGGTTGATGGTCTTGGCTCTTATATTGAAGAGCAAACCGATCTTCCCAAAGACATCAAGGTTCATATTATTGGTATACGAGGCGAAAAATACCTAGAAAACAAGATTGCTGAAACAGATCGGTGCAAAACCTACAAGTTAGGCGCTTTTAAAATTGAAGAGCTCTTTACTAGCTTTAAGGAACAAGATCTGGATATTGAAAACAAAGTAGATCTGATTGTATCTAGATGGTGTTTCCGTCATCTTGTAGATCCAGTTGGAACCTTTTCTCAAGCTTACAATTTACTCCGTCCTAAATCAGGTTTTCTTTTCATAGATGGCTTTATGTTCTTACATGAAAATGACAACTTAAAAACCAATTTTAATAAAAAAATGACCCAGCTCTTCTTAGATACAACAGCTCCTTTTTTACAATATCCTTTTAATGAAGGACGTTCTTTAAATCGATTCATACTAAAAAGGCCAGATGAAACCCCTTGTCAACTGCCAATGAGCTATCTGAAAGCAGAAGGTCTGTACAACTGCCAAGTTGCATCTCAAAGGATCACTCGGTTTAAAAGAGAACCGCAGGAAACAGATGAAGAAAAATTTTATCAATCCCATGTTTCTATGCCTTTTGTACGAGGTAATAAAAACCTCTATGAATGGCTAAAGCAGAGCAGTATATTTTACGAAGAATGTATGGTATGGCAGCCTCTGCAAAATAAAGATGTCCCTCAAGGAGTTCCCTCTCTTCATCAAGCTATTCAACAAGGAGAGCACGATAAGATTAAAGAGTATTTGAACCGAGGAGATGAAATCGATGCATCTGATTTTGAAGGATCTACTGCTCTACATATTGCTATTCGAAAAGGAGCATATGACGTATTTCAATTACTCATTTCTCAAGGCGCTCATTTAGAGCTCTCAAATGGGAAAGGATATACTCCTTTACATGAGGCTGCAATATCCGATACAGAAGGTAGATTCCTAAATGCTTTACTCGATGCCGGAGTCGAGGGTCAGGCAAAAGACAACTTTGACTTTGAGCTCACAATAAAAACTCCTCTTGAATGCGCTACTGAAGCTAAAAATGTAAAAGCAATAGAACTATTAACAGAAGCTGAAAGAAAAATTTCCAAATAAGATCATTGACACCGAAAATTCTCCTAAAGGCATCAACTCAGCGAAGAATTTTATGCCAAGATTATTTCCTATGCGGTATGATTTTGTAAGAATAAAAAAGAACTTCCTTTTTAGTAAAAAATTTCTTATCAAAAAAAACAAATGCTATCTAAAAAAAACAGGCTCAGCTTGAAAATGCGTAAAAAGAAAACTAACTGGATTCTTTATCTGGCAGCTTTTCTGCTTGTGTTATGGCCTTTAAGTCAGAAAATATACCTAAGCCACTATTTTACTAAGGTTATCCTTCATCCTCAAAAAACAGGGATTACCACCTTGCATTTTTACGATGTAGAGCGTAAGCGTCCTGTTGTTACAGAAATATGGTATCCTATTGATCCAGAAACGCCGTCTATTAATCCTTTAGGCATGTGGGTTCGTTGTGGAGAAGCCAGAGATGCTGTGTTAAGCAATCAGAAAGGAACCTATCCTTTGATTGTTCTTTCACACGGCCATGGCGGAGATCGTTTTAATATTGCATGGCTTGCTGAAGTATTAGCTGCTAATGGATATATTGTAGCTTCTATGGATCACTATGGCAATACTTGGAATAATAAAATTCCAGAGTTCTATGTTAGAACTTGGGAGAGACCTAAAGATGTCTCTTTTGTCATTGATCAAATTTTACATAATAGCTTATTTCAAGACCGCATTGACCAAAACCGCATTGGATTTAGTGGATATTCATTAGGTGCAACTACAGGTTTATGGATAGCTGGAGCTTGTGTAAAGGAAATTGAGCAAAGCGCATTTCAACAAATTTGCAACCAACAATTAGGAGAAACCATTTCTCTAGACAAGTTAAAAGAAACGGATTTTAAGCAAGTATTCCAATCTTTCCATGATCAACGCATCTCTGCTTTTTTCGTAATGGCTCCTGCTTTAGGATGGATGTTTACAGAGCAAAGTTTAAAAAATATTCAACCTCCATTTTATATTGTAGCATCAGAGCAAGATGCCATTGCACCTACAGAACAGAATGCAAAATGGTTTGCCAAAATAATGAATCGCGTGTCGCTTAAAATTCTTAAAGGAAATGCCAATCACTACACTTTTCTCAACCGAGCTACCAGTGTTGGTAGACGGTTTTTACCTCCTAGACTCTATGAAGATCCTCAAGGAGTAGATCGTAAAAAAATCCAAGAAACCCTTGCTAAAGAAGCTGTTTTATTTTTTAATCAAATGCCTTCTCAGTGAAACCAATGATTGTCCCATTTCTTCCTGTTATTTGATCTCGGCGATAGGAGTAAAAATCCTCTGTGTTGCAATGTGTACACATACATGCAATCTCAATATGAGAAGATAACACTCCTTCCTCCTCTAATTGATCTTTAGCAAGAGCCCATAAATCAAAATGAAGCGGTGTTACTTGGTACTTCCAGAAATCCGGTGGAAATTCCCTCTTATATTCTTTAAACTCTGCGTGTTTTGGTCCAAGGCTTGGTGAAATGCAAACAAGTAAATCAGCGGGATTAGAACCAAAGGCTTTATGCATAGCCCTGACTGTTTCACGATATGCATTACCCACATTTCCTCTCCAACCTGCATGTGTATTTGCTATCGCCTTTCGTAAAGGATCATAAAAAATTGCAGCCTGACAATCTGCGTGGGTAATTAACAAACCAACCTCTGACAAATCGGTTAATAAAATATCACAATTTCCTACATCTTGCTTAAGCGTTTGTATCCATTCAGCATGAACTCCATGCACTTGGTTACCCGTCACTATTTTTTTAAAATTAAACAGCTCTTGTACTTGCTTACGATGATAGATTACATGCTCTGCAAGATCTTCTGTATTTGCCCCCAAATTAAAAGACGCATAAGGACCTTGGCTGATTCCTCCATGTCTTAAAAAAACTCCCGTTTTAAGATGAGGGATCCCTTGTAAAAGTTCAAATTCCAACCATTCGATCCCACCTGATTTTTTACGCAACATATAAATCCTCTAAAATCAGTCTGATTTTACCAAACTTTGCTTTTAACAAAAGTTCCTTTAATCTTTGCTGTTAAAAATTGAGAGGCTAATTGCACAATTTTTTACTTAGCATTCCAGGGATGGGCTGAGTTCTTTTATTGAGGGTGTTTCTATCGTCTATTTTTCTGTGCTTTAAGCGTTAGCTTTTTGATTTGCTAACCCCTTTTTTTCTCTTGGAAAAGGGTGATCAGTGTTTTCTGTCCTATTTTAGCTTTTCTATGTAGCCTTGCACTTTTTTTAAGGCATGTAGCGCGCAGATCTTTCTGTGCGCTAATTTTCTTAATAAATACGAAAACCTAGCGCTAAGCCCCAGAAGCAATATCGCTTCCTACAACCTTGTTTCTTAAAGCTTCTTTGCTAATTAAACCAGTATGACGATCTATTATTTTTCCATCTTTGATAAATAAGATAGTAGGTACTGAAGTTACTTCAAGCTCTTTTAACAATTCAAGTTCGAAGCTAAGATCTATTTTGCAAAATTTGACCTTATCCCCTAATTCAGTACTGAGTTCTGAAAAGATGGGTGCCACAACTTGACAAGGTCCACACATCATAGAGTAAACTTTTAAAAGAATACTACCTTTGAACTCCTTTACTTCTTTCTGAAAATTTGAAGCAGTGACCGTGGCAACATTGTCTTCTAAAAGAGGAGGCTTGACAATATCTGTAATGACTTCTTGCATGCCTGCGTAAACTGGGAAAAGTGTTTCAGCACCTGTTTTAAAAAACTTTTTTATCGCATCTGCTCTATAATAGCTAAGAAGCGCTTGGATTTCATCATGAGTAAATATCTTATCAAAAGGCTCTACAAACTTTTTTAGATAAGTTTCTTTAAGAATCTTTTCTTTTACATCGGTAACAACCTTCTTAACATCCATATCCTTCTTTGCAGAAGTAACCGCCTGTTGAACTAGCGAGGGCAGCATTATATCCAGTTGCTCTTCTTGCAAAACAGCTAAACGTATTAGCTCCATAATGTCTTGCATCTTTGTATCTATTTTCGTTTCTGTAATATTTTGTATCTTGGTATCAGTCTTCATTTCTGCTCCTGCGTCAATGCCACCTACCGCAATCAATGTAAAAAAAATCTCTTTAAACATACCCCTCTCTATATTAGCTAATTGTTTCTATTTTTCTTTGTTTGGAACATTTCCTTTTCTGAGAGCAAAATTTTTTAAGGCTCTGAAATGTTGTACTAGATTGCACAAGCAATTCACCATACAAGCTTACATAGGATAGCAGTTCTATCAAATCCACAAATTGGCATAGCCGCTCCTATTTTACTGCATAAACAGTACCTAATAATTAAAATTTTTTTCAATAGAGGAATTGATACATTACTTGCATCCACTCAGCTTCTGTCATTTCTTTGTTACAGATCTTTCCGCGCGTTTAAATTTTTGTAACGATGAAGAGTACATATTTGAGCATTTCTAAATTAAAAATGCCCAAACTTGATCAAAAGTGATTATAAAATGAAGCTAAGAGCCGAACATGTCAGGAAATGCTTTGTCCAGATTTGACAAGACAAGGTAAAAACCAATTATCAAACAAACAGCCCACTTTTTTTTGCGGTTATTGTTACACCACCCATCTTGTGCCCAGTCAGCCAATTTTAACAAGATGAGGGCCCACAAAAATATTGCTAGCGGTATAGAAATGCCATAAATGGCGATCTTTTGTTGTAGAGTCCATTCTTCCACAATTACTCCCTACGGTTGCGTGATTGTTCTGCTTTTGCTTCTCCCGCTATAGAGACTCCGGTGCCAACCCCTATTAAAATAGGACCAGCAGGTGTGTTCCAGATAGAAGCACTCCTAAACTTGTGAGCGCCGCCCCTATCATGTATGTAAAAAAACCAGGGTCATCGCTCCTTGGCTTATTCGGGTTATTTCCATGCTTGTGCTTTACTAAAAGCTTTGAAGACCCCTCCTTAAGGACTTGAACAGACCTAACTTTTCCGTCAACAGCGTTTATCCTGTTACCGTGATACGATTTCCATTTGCAGGTGACCGACCATTAAAAGCAATTTTTGACTAACTGGTCTCTGTATGTAGGAGACGTAGCAGCTCGCATTTGCCTAGCGGGTTTTCCACACTTAAGTGATGTGTCCTTGGCTAATACCGCAAGTGCGACTTTCCTTAGCAAAGACAGATTTGCAGCGCCTATTTTATCTTGATAGCGATGTTTATCCTCTTTAAAAATAACATCTAGAGATAAATGAAGGCCATTTTCTATTCCCCAGTGTTTCCGTACGCTCTTAGCAAATTTATCTATATCGAGCAGACTGGTTATGTAATAACATATCTCTAGAGAGGTTTTGCCTTTTTTCGTTCTTTTTCTACTAACCCTTCCTGCTCTTAAACAACCAGCCCATTTTTTGACAGATCCAAGGCCTTTAATATCTAAAAGCTGATATCTACGTTCTTCCATTCGTCCTGCGGATTTTTCTTGATGGTGAATTTCCGTTACATCAATGCTGCTTTTTCTATCAGCATCTTCAAATAGTAACTTTATGTCTTTATAGAGACCTTTATGATTCCCTTTCACCGGTAATGCATAATCTGCTTTCTGGTTGATAATTGCTGCTGCAGATTTCTTCTGGGTATTTAAAGCATCTGTAGTAACTGTTGTTCCTTTAAGCTCTAACTGTTCAATTAACTTTGGAAAAGCCGTAATTTCATTAGATTTCTCATCGACAGATACTTGCCCTAAGCAGATTCCAAGGTCTGTGCTCCACGCGTGTAACAAATGAAGTGGTTTATCTTTCTCATTCCAACCGCGACTGCCACGAAGAGTTTTTTCATCTATGGCGATAATATCCCCTTCCGCAAGGCTTGATCTTAAACAATTAAGTAATCTTTCTAAAGAGTCGGTAGGAATGAGACTCATTACTCGTTTTAGTGTCTTACTTGAAGGAACTCCAGACGAAACATCTACGTATTTGCTTATCCAATCTTTTGCTCCGCATAAGACACCTAAAAAGGAGATAAATAGGACTGTAACTAGTGAGTAATGAAAATTACAGGATGGTTGGCGAGGGTCTTTTATCTTGCAAAGATTTAAAATTATTTGACTGTCGGTGCCTGGATGATTGAATGTCTTTTGTTTTATATGCTTTGGTATTTTGCCTTTTGGCTGGCTCATAGAAATCTCCTCGAAAATATGTCTCGAACAGTTTCTAGCATCCACACTCTAAATTCAAGATCTTGTTTTAATGGTCAGTCGCCTGGTATGAAAGTTCCATATCGTCGCTACAGACAGCGATATTTTCGGGTGTTCTCTCTACTTGCTCTTCAAATAGGAGGTGAATGGATTGAAGAGAGATTTCTGCGAATTTTTGCACGGTTATCCCTCTTCACATTCTATTGTTTGTAATGCATTGTTTGCTGAACGAAGGGACCCTTCAAAGAAACCTTGCAAATCGGAAAAAGCTTCGTTGCATATGTGAATATTCTTTAAAACAGTACTCCCATTTAAAGAAAAAGCTTTCAATTCGTTCATCACATCTGCTGATTTTGCACGCGGTTTCCATAGATGAACTCCCCCGCCAAAAGGTTGGCGCCCCCAATCTCGAATTGCCCATTCGACGATTTTAGGAGGGTCTTTCAAAGAAAGAAAAGATTGTAAGGCCTTACTTAAAGCATTCGTCAAACGAGGTCCTCGATTGATCTGTGCTTCAAAGTGAGTACCAATTAAGTCAGAAGTCTCTTCTTCTACCAAATCAGCCCAGTATTCAGACCAAGGCTCATCGCAATAGAACATTGCCATGCCGAAACGAGGTGGATTTTGTCCATCAAGCTCAAGATGCACGGCTCTTACAGGCATGTTTTTGCCATTTCCCGTAGGAGTAGACTTTGTCCAAGGTGGATTTTCTACGATGCAGTAAGCCCAAACCATCGGAAGAGGGCGTACTTTTGAAAGAAGAGGAATAATATGTGAAGGTAGCGAATCAGCAAGCTTCAGAAGAGCTGCTTGAGGGATTGCTAGGATGACTGTTTTCGCATCGACTGTAACTGTAGTTTTATCGTCTTTCTTTGAAAAGATGAGCTGGGTGGAAGAGTCCCCGTTGGGTTTCATGCATGTCAGCTCATGATTGCATAAAATATTAACCTGTTTTTCTGTGATCGCTTTTTCTAAAGAGTGAATGAGTGTATCCATTCCTCCTACAGGAGAATAGGATGGCTGCTTGATAAGCCGCATATCTAAGAGGATAGAAATCCAGTCTGCTGCATTAGGATTGGCATTTTTAAGATGATAAAAGGCTCCTTTTTCACGTACGAACTCAATTGCTTCATAACTCAATACTTCACTAAAAACATTCCAAGCACCTTGGTGATATAATAGAATCCCATTAAATATGGCAGTTGAGCGTAAAAATTGCTTTTTTTCATCTCGATTAGGAAGATCCCAATGATCGCCCTCAATATCCCATTGCTTGCCGAGGATTTTCTTTAGAGCGTGCTCTAACAAAATGAGTGGAGCCCCTTGGTTAGGATTTGCTTTAATTAAAAGCTGTTCTTCCAAATGCAATTTTTCGAAATCAGGATGCATTGAAATCGTAGGGTTGTGCTGATTAGCTGTAGTGGTCGGAATTTTCAATTCGCTGATCAATTCATTCACACAAGGTTGCAATTCAGGCTCGATTCTCAAGGCACCAAATTCAGGATGAAACGTTCCATTGCAGAATGAACCTGTCTGTACACGACCACCCAATCTTGAAAGTCCTTCAAATACAGTGATTTTTCTACTAGGATTTCTTTGGGCTAATTTATGGGCGCAATATAATCCTGCTATTCCGCCACCGATGATGCATATGTCTGCTTGTAAAATGTTCTTCATAAATTCCTAAATTATGCAAACAGCTAGTTTATAATCATTTATAACTTTGTCATAAACATATGCCTCATATTTATGATCAGAAATCACAAATTCTTCTGAGGGAGTAAAAAAATGCTCAATTTTTTCAATAGGATGATTTTTCTGAGGATGAGTAGATGCAGGCTTCAGCATAGGTAAAGGATGCGTTGAAAAACCTGAACCAAGGGCTTTTAGGTAGGCTTCTTTCGCGCACCAGAGCGTATAAAAGCCTTCCTTTGGATGAGAATGTGCGCTAAGCCATTCTTTCTCATTGGGATATAAAAAATTATCGAATGTTTCTAATGCATTTTTGTCATCGATTTTTTCAATGTCAACACCGATATCCTTTGAAGGATGTATGCCAATAAAGGCATAATTATTTGAATGAGATAAATTAAAATAGAGCAGAGAATCAGGTAGGCAAGGTTTACCAAATCTATTATGCAAAAATTTTATGCTTTTAACGGAGGCATCAAGAATTTTAGCGATATAAATTTTTAGTAGCGCATGAATTACAACGGATCTGTTTCGATCTTTCTCAAATTTTAGTCGTGAAGATTTTTTCAAATCTTCTTCATTTAAAACAGATCGAGCTATTGCTAGTTCTTCCAAGTTTATATTTTCAATGTCGATCAGCCAAAACCATCCGCTTGAAAAAGGAAAAAGAAAAATTTCTACCGATCTTCCCAAGAGGATTTCCATATAATCTCGTGAAAGAAAAAAGAATCTCAGGCTGGCAACTTTTTTGTCTAGAATATTTTCATATTTTGCTGCCGTTACTAATAAATAAATGTAGTTTTTAAACTAAAGTATTAACAATTGTAAAAAATTCAGATTTGATATTTTTATTTATAATAAAGTTGACCCTCCATCAATAAGCATGCTGATACCGTTCACATGATTTGACATTGGAGAACACAGCCAAAGAACTATTTGAGCCACATCCTTTGGAGTCGCAATCTTGTTGAGTGGATTAGAACTTTTTACCTGTTCCATTTGGTCAGGACTATAAATACGCTGCAACATAGGAGTATCGACCGCTCCTGGGTTAATTGCATTCACACGTACTCCATGCTTACCATATTCAATGGCAGCAACTTGAGTGAGTGCATCTACTCCAGCTTTGCTAGCAGCATAAGCTGATGTTCCTGGTAATCCCAATTTGGTAAGATTTGTAGATGTATTGACAATAGCTCCGCCACCTCGAAGAAGAATTTCAGGGAATTCGTATTTTAAGCATAACCATATCCCTTTTAAATTAATGTTCATCACATCATCCCACGCATCTTCTTTCATATCAGCGATAGGACCAAGTACGCCTTCAATGCCCGCATTATTAAACGCATAATCAATACCACCGAAATGTTCTTTAGCTGATTTGATAAGTGCTTGAACTGATGCCGCATTAGACACATCCGTTTTAATAAAAATGGCATTTCCACCCTTTTGCTGAATTTCATTAATTAAGCTTGCCCCACCTCCTTCATCGCGTCCAGCAGCAGCTACTTTTATCCCGCGTGATGCAAATAACAATGCTACTTCTCGTCCGATTCCTGATGTAGATCCTGTAATGATTGCAACTTTATCTTTCATGCTTTCCATATGACTCCTTAAGTTAAATGCAGAATGTTATCAAAAAAGCGCTATAAAAGCAGCTTTTTACCTGTTGCGCAAAGAAATTTTATAAAAACAAACTAAGTTTTTAGTATTGTTCATTTTTAATTGCGGATTTATCAGCTATGCTAGCTGAATCCATTTTTGCCCCCTAATTAGCGCATAGAAAAACCGTAAAACAAAGTCTTACACAAGATTATTTGAAGTTAACAACACATAAAATATGCATTATTACAAAAAAAAATTAAAAAAAGAGATAGGCTATGACCATTCCAAACCTTAATTTAGTTGAACCTATATGTAGCTGGAGGTTAAATGACCCTCAATTGGAATTAAAAGTCTCCAGAGATCGTGAAAATATTTGGTATTCTGTGTGTAATCATTTTGATAAAAGCTATTGGCCAAACAACGCTTCTTCGCCAACAGATCTTATGCCTGTATTTGCGCACTGTGTTTGAAAGGCATTAAAAAAAGAATTGAAAGTCGATTGTTTAGCAATGGGCCGGGAGCAGTGTGTGTCTCAGTTAATTCACGAGCAAAAACAATAGGAATAAAAGAATGGGATGATAGTGCTTTGGGGGATTTTCTAACCAAAAAGAATCCCGTCATATCAGCTATCAACGATGATAGCAGTTTAGAGTTTGAACAAGAGCTTAGAGACAGCGATAGAAGTAGAGCTTATGATCTAGAAGCAGAAGTAGGAATAACCCGATGGTGTAGAACAGAAAAAGGAGAACTGGTCATCGTGGAAGAAGAGCCTGTTACTGAGACGACTATGTCAGTAGCTTCTGGAAATGAAAGTACTGAAGGGCAAGATATTCTTCATATCAAACGCGTTGAAGGAGAAGCAGAAAAAAATATTTTCAGGCTTTTCAACGGGGAAACCAAGAAAACCTTGGATGTGCCTCATAAAAACCCCAAAACATCTGATGGTGGGATTTTACCTAAGGAAATAGGAGACTGCACGTTTGAAATTATCAATACAAACAACGGAAAGCAGATTGCCCTTCATAAGACGCACCCACTGGATTGTTTTATGCTAGGTTCCGATTTGTTTACAGCAGAATCATCACAAGTCGAAGAATGGGTGTATGAGCAATTTTATCGAGGGCCCGATGACAAAAGAACGACTTTTGAATATACGAATTTCGTAAGCGCTAGAAAAAAATCCTTTTCTTTTTTTGGTAAAGGAATAAAAGGAAAACGGGCAGAAGATGGAGCTAACATGTCTTCTGAGGTTGAGACTTGGCGTGTTGAAATGAAAATATCAGCGAGCTGTGTTTGGCAATTTCCTGTCGGGCTCCTCTGTACAGGACATTTTTTTTAAACCACTCTTAAAACACACCTACAACGTGTTTTTTTTCTTAGTAAGAGCTTCAGGTACTCTAAAAGCTCTTTTAATCTATCTAAAGGCTGAGATAAGCATCTCTTTAGTCTTTCAAAGCCTACTCTAAAAATACTTTTTCTTAAGCGTCCATGAGTTGCTTTTTGCTCTTTTTCTTTCAGGACTAAACTTGTCTTCATTGTCCAAGTAACGACTATCGTAAGCAGTAGCATCCATGATGCTATTTTATTTACATCAGTCATGTGGGTATCTTCAAAGTTAAAACCTTTTGTTTTGAAGTATCCAAAAAGGGTTTCTATCGACCATCTTTTTTTATAGATTTTTAATGCTTTATAAGGACATCTATTAGTCAGAACTATTAAGAGTTCTCCCTTGTTGTTCCGTGAAGCTGCTAAATTAACTTCTAGCCCTAAAACCGTATACTGTCCCTTTAGCACCTTTTTTTTACCTTGTTTTAGTTTGGCAAATAAGTCTTTAAGAGAAATTGTATAATGATGATTTCTTCTAACAACCTGAGTGTCTTTTTTTATCCGAATGTATATAGGAATATTTGCCTGAAGTAAAAACTTGAACCATTCTTCTCCTATGAATTCTCTATCTGCTGTTAGAGATTTGATTTCTATTTCATTTATGACTTTTTTTAAAAGTTCTATACGATCTGCCGTTTTTGAATTCCCTGCTCTTCCTAATGAAATCCAGACAAGGGGAATAGCTACTCCTTTAACATTAACACCTAATGTAAGAATATTTATGTGCTTCTTACCAAACTTCCAATCGGTTCTATCTAAAGATAAATCGTTTTTTTTATTTTTAAGACCTAAAACCATTATCACAAATTTCATGGTCAAATAAGTATAATTATTTACGGAAATAAGCCATTTAAAAAATCTTTGTAGACGTTTATAATTGGATGATATTTTTGCCTCACTATATAAAACGGTTGAAAGATCTGATAAATTTACTGTTCTTACTACGAATAGTCCTATTAATACATTCGTTAATACAGTTAATCTAGACTTGTTCCAATCAAAATGTTCTGCTAAAATATTTTTCAGTTCGCAAATATGTTTCATAATACCTCTTAGAGTGATTTCCAGAAGTATTATGCCAGATCTCTGGTCATATTTGCGGGCTATTCTTTTTATCTGCTCCTAAAAAATTGTCCTGTACAGAGCGTTCTGTCATAAACTCAGCTTGTTCTTGTCCACGTAGGGGAAAATGGTACAGATCAAGGAAAGTTAAAAGAGCCGGACAGATTTTTATGCCACTACTTGAATCCATGCTCGTATTAAGTGATCTTGCTACCATTACCTAGACATAAAGAACATAGACAGCAAATAATAATAGCTTAAGAAAAATAAGGGTCTATGAAAAATCAAGAAAAGTACAACCGTGAGTTTAAAATAAACACTGTAAAGCTAAGTCGAGAAAGCAGTAAGTCTATGAGCGAAATCGCTCATGATTTAGG